>DATGUT010000116.1:0-7242 GCA_035301185.1 Salinisphaeraceae bacterium | reverse complement strand
CGCGCCAGATAGTAGAAATTGTCGATGCTCATGCCTGGCACATGCGCATCCATGGCTTCCAGCAGAGTCAGGAATTCGGTCACCGACGGGCGCAACCCGCCGGCGCGCAGTTCGTAGAAGAACTCTATGAGCATGCCGGCTCCGCTTCGCGCACCATGTGCACGCTATTTTCTCAGCGCCGGCTCATGAATGCCAAGCGCTCGAACAAGTGCACGTCCTGCTCGTTCTTGAGCAGTGCGCCGTGCAGCGGCGGCAGCGCCTGGCGCTTGTCGCGGCTGTGCAGCACCGACGCGGGGATATCCTCCGCCAGCAGCAGCTTGAGCCAGTCCAGCAGCTCGGAAGTGGAGGGTTTCTTGCGAATGCCCGGCACCTCGCGGATATCGAAGAATAGATCCAGTGCATCCGCGAGCAGTTTTTTCTTGATGTCGGGGAAGTGCACATGGACGATGTCGCGCATCGTGTCCTTGTCGGGAAAGGCGATGAAGTGAAAGAAGCAGCGCCGCAGAAAGGCGTCCGGCAATTCCTTCTCGTTGTTCGAGGTGATGACGATGATCGGGCGCTGCCGGGCCTGCACCATGCGCCGCGTCTCGTAGACGTAGAACTCCATGCGATCGAGCTCGCGCAGCAAATCGTTCGGAAACTCGATGTCGGCCTTGACGATCTCGTCGATCAGCAGCACCGGCTGGCGCGCGCTCTCGAAGCAGTCCCACAGCGGTCCGGGGATGATGTAATTGCTGATGTCGTGGACTTTTTCGTCACCGAGCTGCGAGTCGCGCAGGCGCGAGACGGCATCGTATTCGTACAGTCCCTGCTGCGCCTTGGTGGTCGACTTGATGTGCCACTCGAAAAACGGCTTGTCCAGGGCGCGTGCCACTTCCTGCGCCAGCAGCGTCTTGCCGGTGCCGGGCTCGCCCTTGATCAACAGCGGCCGCTGCAGGGTGGCGGCGGCATTCACCGCCAGCTCCAGATCGGCCGTGGCCACATAGCGCTCGGTGCCGGTGAACTTGGTACTCATAGGGCTTGCTCTTCCAGGGCGCGTTGTTCCAGGATGGCAATGGCCGGCAGCGTCTTGCCCTCGAGGAATTCGAGGAAGGCGCCGCCGCCGGTGGTAATGTAGGAAATGTGTTCGCCAATGGCATATTTCTCGATGGCGGCGAGCGTGTCGCCGCCACCGGCAATCGAAAATGCGTTACTGGCGGCAATCGCCTTGGCCAGCGCTTCGGTGCCGGCGCCGAATTGATCGATCTCGAACACCCCCAGCGGCCCGTTCCAGACGATGGTGCCGGCGTGCTGCAGCAAGTCGGCGAAACGGGCGCGTGTCGCCGGGCCGACATCAAGAATCTTTTCATCGGCCTCGACCGCATCCACCGCACGGATTTCCGGCTGCGCCTCGGCCGCCACCTCGGTGGCGGTAATCACGTCGACCGGCAACGGCAACTGGCCGCCGCGGGCCTCGAGTTCACGGCGAATCAGCAAAGCCTCCTCGACCAGATCGGGCTCGTGCAGCGATGCACCGATGGCATGCCCGACGGCAGCCAGGAACGTGTTGGCGATGCCGCCACCCACGATCAGATTATCGGCATTGCGCGCCAGGTTGTGCAGCAGAGTCAGCTTGGTCGAGACCTTGGAGCCGCCCACGATCACCACCAGCGGGCGCTGTGGCGCCTGCAGGGCAGCACTCAGCGCATCGACTTCGGCGCTCAGCAGCGGCCCGGCGCAGGCCACGGGCGCATGGCGCGCCACACTTTCGGTGGAGGCCTGGGCGCGATGCGCGGTGCCGAACGCGTCCATCACGAACACGTCGCACAGCGCCGCCATGCGCCTGGCCAACGCCGGGTCGTTGGCCTTCTCGCCGACATGGAAGCGCACGTTTTCGCACAGCACGAGTTCGCCGGCGCCCACATCGACACCATCCAGCCAATCATGCACCAGCGGCACCTCGCGCCTCAGCGCGCGCGACAGTGCTCGCGCGATCGGCGCCAGGCTGTGCGCATGGTCCGGCACCCCTTCCGTGGGCCGGCCCAGATGCGACATCACCATGACGCGGGCGCCGGCAGCCATGGCGGCCTGCAAGGTCGGCACGCAGGCCTCGATGCGCGCCATGGAGCGCACCTCGCCGGCGGCGACGGGCACGTTCAGATCTTCGCGGATGAGCACGCGCTTGCCCGCGAGATCGAGGTCTTGCATTCTCAGCATGGGCTGCTCAGTTTGCGTTGGCGACGACCAACGCCGCATCCAGCATGCGGTGGGAAAACGCCCATTCGTTGTCGTACCAGGCGCAGACCTTGAGCAGACGCCCGTCCAGCACCTTGGTCAACAGGCCATCGACGATGGCCGAGGCCGGATCGTGGTTGTAGTCGCTGGACACGAGCGGCTCTTCGGTATAGGCAAGCACGCCGTTGAGCGCACCGGCGGCGGCCTGCTCAAGCGCAGCATTGACCTCGGCGGCGCTCGCGTCGCGCTCCAGGCGTGCGGTCAGGTCGACAAAGGAAACGTTGGCGGTCGGCACGCGCACGGCGAAGCCGTCCAGCCGGCCGTCCAGCTCCGGCAGCACCAGGCCCACCGAGCGGGCAGCGCCAGATGATGTCGGGATGATGTTCTGCGCGGCCGCGCGGGCACGGCGCAGGTCCTTGTGGTTGGCGTCGGTCAGCACCTGGTCGTTGGTGTAGGCGTGCACGGTCGTCATCAGCCCATGCTCAATGCCGAAGGTCTCGTGCAGCGGCTTGACCAGTGGCGCCAGGCAGTTGGTGGTGCAGGAGGCATTCGACACCATGTCGTCGGCGGCGGTGACGATGTCGTGGTTGACGCCATAAACAATGGTCGGCACGTCGCTGCCGGCGGGTGCCGCGAACAGCACCTTGCGCGCCCCGGCCCGCAGATGGGCATTGGCCTGCTCGCGATTGTTGAACTTGCCGGTCGACTCGATCACCAGATCAACATCCAGGCCCTGCCAGGACAGTTTTTCCAGATCGCGCTCGGCGCTGACGCGGATGCGATCGCCATTGACTATGAATGCGTCATCGGCGATCGAGATGTCACCGGGGAAGCGTCCATGAGTGGTGTCATAGCGCGTCAGGTGCACGCTGGTCTCGACACTGCGCGAGCCGTTGATCGCCACGATCTGGATCTCGTCGGTGCGCCCGCTTTCGTACAGGGCGCGCAACACGTTGCGACCGATGCGGCCGTAGCCGTTGATGGCGACTCTAATGGCCATGTTGTACCTCTTCCACTAAAAACAGCATGAAACACAAGACAAATCGTCCGCTTCGCCGGCCCTTGTCGAGCACTGCAGGCACGCGTCAGCCGAGCAGCTCGCGCAGCGCCGCCGCCACGGCCGTGGCGGTGACGCCCATTGCCGCATACACATCGGCCGCCGGCGCCGACAGGCCAAAGCGATCGACGCCGATCACGCGGCCATGGCAGCCCACCAGCCGCCACCAGCCGTCACTGACGCCGGCCTCGACCGCCACCCGGGCGCTGATTGCCGCCGGCAACACCTGCTCCTGCCAGGCCACATCCTGGGCCAGGAAGACTTCCACGCAAGGCATGGAAACGACGCGCACGCCGATGCCGTCGGCCGCCAGCTGCGTTGCCGCCGCCATGGCCAACTCCACTTCGGAGCCGGTGGCAATGGCGATGGCCTGCACCGGCGCATCCGGCTCGTGCAGCACATAGCCGCCGCGGGCAATCGCCGCGATCTGCTCCGCGCTGCGCGGATTATGGGTGACGTTCTGGCGCGTCAGCGCCAATGCCGCCGGCCCGTCGCGGCGCTCGATGGCGGCGCGCCAGGCGACGGCCACCTCCACCGCGTCGGCCGGGCGCCACACATGCAGGCTGGGAATCAGGCGCAGGCTGGCCAGGTGTTCGACCGCCTGGTGGGTCGGCCCGTCCTCACCCAGACCAATGGAGTCATGCGTGTAGACAAAGACGTTGTGCGCGCCCATGAGCGCGGCCATGCGCACCGCGTTGCGCGCGTAATCGGAGAAGGTGAGGAAGGTTGCCGTAAACGGCACGAAGCCGCCGTGCAGGCTGAGACCGTTGCTGATGGCCGACATGGCGAACTCGCGCACGCCGTAATAAACATAATTGCCACTGTAATTGTCGGCACTGATGGGCTGGTGACCACTGAAGTCCGTGCCATTGGAGCCGGACAAATCAGCGGAGCCGCCCAGCAGTTCCGGCAACTGCGCTGCCAGCGCCTCGAGCACGGCCTTGGATGATTTGCGGGTTGCCGTATCCTGTGCCGCCTGCTGCGCTTGCTTGATGATGTCGTCGGCAAGCCCCGCCCAAGCATCCGGCAGGCGGCCCGCCATGCGCCGCTCGAATTCGGCAGCAGCGTCGGGATGGCTGGCGGCATAGGCTTCGAAGCGCTCCTGCCAGTCCTGTTCTTGCTGCGCGCCGGACGCGCGCTTGTCCCAGCCGGCATACAGCGCGTCGGGAATGGCGAAGCGGGTGCTGTCGGCCCAGCCCAGCTCGGCCCGGGCCGCGGCAATCTCCTCGTCGCCCAGCGCCGCACCATGGATGCCGGCGCTGTCCCGCTTGTTCGGCGCGCCCCAGCCGATGATGGTCTTGCAACAGATCAGCGTCGGGCGCGCGGTTTCCTTGCGCGCGTTGCTGATGGCGGTCTTGATTTCACCGCTGTCATGGCCGTCGACGTTGCGAATCACCTGCCAGCCGTAGGCTTCGAAGCGCTGCGGCGTGTCATCGGTGAACCAGCCCTCGGTGCGGCCATCGATGGAAATGCCGTTGTCGTCGTAGAACACGATCAGCTTGCCCAGACCCAGCGTGCCGGCCAGGGAGCAGGCTTCGTGGCTGATGCCTTCCATGAGGCAGCCGTCGCCGGCAAAACAATAGGTGTAGTGATCGACAATGGGTGCCGTGTCATCGCGGTTGAAGCGCGCGGCCAGCACGGCCTCCGCCAGCGCCATGCCCACGGCATTGGCCAGCCCCTGGCCCAGCGGGCCGGTCGTGGTCTCGACCCCCGTCGTCATGAAATTTTCCGGATGCCCCGGGGTTTTCGAATGCAGTTGTCGGAACTGGCGCAAATCCTCCAGCGACACGTCATGGCCGGTCAAGTGCAGCACTGCGTACTGCAGCATCGAGCCGTGGCCGTTGGACAATATGAAGCGATCGCGATCAGGCCACAGGGGATTGCCGGGGTTCAGCTTCAGGTAGTCATTGAACAGCACTTCGGCGATATCGGCCATGCCCATCGGCATGCCGGGATGGCCGGAATTGGCCTGCTGGACGGCATCCATCGCCAGGATGCGGATGGCATTGGCGAGTTCTCGGCGATCGGGCATTTGGGGAAAGCACCTCGGCGTTCGTGCCTGACAAGGCGGCTTATTGTCTTACAAAGCATTTCCCGGCGCAAATCGGCGGTGCATAGGCGTGCCGCGCGCGCCATGGCAGACAGCGCAAGCAACCGCTTATTACAATGCCTGGCTCAGGTGGCGCTCTTGAAGCCGCCGACGAGATAATTGAAGAACAGGCCATAGGCGATGGCCAGCGGGATCGCCACCACCATGGTGGCGGCCATCAGCTCCGGCCAGTAGAACACGTCGCCGCGGATCAGCTCGGTCGGCACGCCGGCGCTGACGTTGCGCGCCGCCGAGCGGGAGATGAACGTGGCCGCATAAATGTAGTTGCCCAACGACAGGGAAAACGCGAATACCGCGCAAGCGCCAACCCCGGGCAGGACCTGCGGCATCAGAATCTTGCGAAACGTGGTGAACTGGCCACAGCCATCCAGCAGCGCGGCCTCGTCAAGGCTGCGCGGCACGCTGCGGAAAAAACCGAGCAGCAGCCAGGTGCAGAATGGCACGGTGATCGTCGGCAGCACCACCACCAGCGACCAGATGGTGTTGGCGAGCCCCAGCCACACCACGATCTGATACATGGGCAGGAACAGCAGGCTCGGCGGAATGAGATAAACCAGGAAAATCGCCATGCCGGAACGCTCGCCCCAGCTGCCGGTCAGGCGCGCCAGCGAGAAGGCCGCGGGAATCGCCAGCAGCAGCGTAATGGCGACCACCAGGACGCCGATCACAGCCGAATTCCACAGGAAAACGGGGAAGTTGCTGCTGGTGAACAGGAAATAAAGATGGTTCAGCGTTGGCGGCTCGTTGAAAAAGAACGGAACGCCGGCCGTGGAATACAGGTCCCTGTTGGTCTTGAAGACCGTGATGACGGCCCAGGCCACGGGAAACAGGCTGAAGACGGTCAGAAAGGCGATGCCGCAGAAAAAGGCCGTCTTGCGTATCAGGCGCAGGATCATGCTCATGCCTCCTGCGCGCGGTAGGCGGCCCGCAACGCGATAACCGAAGCCACCAGCAGGAACGGGAACAGGAACAGCGCCACCGCCGCGCCCTGGCCGAGGCTGCCGCCGAGGATGCCCTTGAGATAGGCCCAGTATGGCAACACCTGGGTCGAGTGGCCGGGCCCGCCCTGGGTCAGCAGCTGCACCAGCGACATTTCGCCGATGACCAGCAGGCCGCCGAACAGGATGGCCACGATCAGCATCGGCTTGAGGGCCGGGATGGTGATGCGAAACAGGATGCGAAAGACGCCAGCGCCGTCGATGCGCGCCTGTTCAAAGCGCTCTTCCGGAATCGACAGGCGCCCGGCCAGCACGATGATGGAGGCCAGCGGCGCAATGCGCCAAACATCGGCAACGATGATTGCCCCCAGGCCCAGCCATTCGCTGCCCAGATAATAAGCATGCTTGTAGGGACCGAACAAACCGCCCGGCCCGAGCACCTTCAATTGCACCAGGATCCAATCGACCGGGCTGAAGGTGGAATCCAACAGCCACAGCCAGACGATTGCCGCCAACGATACGGGCATCGCCCATGGCAGAATGAAAATGATCTGAAACAGGCGCTTGCCGCGAAAGGCATAGACCAGCATCTCGCTGGCAAGAGTGGCAATGACCAGCAGCAAGGCAATGACGCCGGCAGTCACGATCAGGCTGTTGCGCAGCGCCAGCAGAAACGCATCCGAACGGATCACGGTTGCATAGTTGGACAGGCCGACAAACGTGTCCAGGCTGGGGTTGCCGATGGTGGCGTCACTCAGGCTCAGAGCAATGGCGAGCACGAATGGAAAAGCCACAAAGGCGATGACATACAAAACCGCCGGTCCCAACATGAGCCAAGCCAGCACCCGCGGCTGGTCGAGCCAGCGGCCGAAACGCCGGAGCCAGCTGTCACCGGCAACTGGTGCCGCGCTGCTCATGCCACT
>DATGUT010000115.1:0-13972 GCA_035301185.1 Salinisphaeraceae bacterium | reverse complement strand
CCGCCGCTGCCAATACATTGTCGAGAAAATCCTGCCAACTGTATTCCTGCCAGATGCCGCGATCGCGCTCGCGCATGGCGATGTCGCGGCCATGGTCGCGGGCGTTGGCGGCCAATACGGCCAGCAGGTGATCATCCGCCTGCCAGTTCGGGTGCAGGTTTTCGGGCGGCATGTCCGCCTGTGGCGGCGATTCAGGCTGCATCACGCACCTCGCCCCCGATGTAGGCAGCAATGACATCCGGATGGTTGACCGCTTCCTGCACCGGACCCTGAGCGATCTCCTGACCGTTGTTGAGCACCAGTGCCCGTTGGCAGATGGCGGTGATGACGTCCATGTGATGCTCGATCAGCAGGATGGTCAGGTTCAATGCTTCCTGTGCGTCGAGGATGAAGCGCACAATGTATTCCTTTTCTTCCTGATTCATGCCCGCCATGGGCTCGTCCAGAATCAGAAAACGCGGCTCGGCGGCCAGCGCGCGCGCCAGCTCGACGCGCTTTTGCAGACCCAGCGGAATCACTTCCACCGGCTCGTCGCGCACGCTTTCCAGCTGCAGCAGATCGATGATTTCCTCGACCTTGTCGCGGTGTGCGATTTCTTCCTTCTGTGCCCACCACCAGTAGAACAGCGACGCCAGGGCGCTGGGGCGCATGAAAATATGGCGGCCCATGAGGATGTTGTCGAGTACGCTCATGCCCTTGAACAAGGCCACGTTCTGGAACGTGCGGGCAATGCCGCGATTGGCGATGCGGTGCGGTCGCACCCCAGTCAATGGTTGGCCCTCAAACGTGATCGTGCCCTGCTGCGGCGGATAAAAGCCGGTAATGGCATTCACCAGCGTGGTCTTGCCGGAACCATTGGGCCCGACCAGGCCGAAAATGCGGCCCTGCTCGATGTTCAGGGAAACGTTCTTCAGCGCCTGAATGCCCCCGAACCAGCGGCTTAGGTTGTCGCATTGCAGCACATAATTGTCACGCCGGCCGTTATCGTGTGCCAAGCCGCTCCTCCGCATCAAAAAAATGAATCGCATCAGTTGTGGTTGCGTCAGCCTGGTATGCTTGCAGCGCCGGACGCTGGACCTGCAGGCTGCCGTGCATGGTCGCGCTCCTCGCCGCGCGATCCACGGGTGTCTTTGGTACCCGTATTTTCTAGAGTCTCATCCAATGGCTGGCCGGATTTATACCAGCAATCGAACGCAGATGTCCATTAGCTGTTCGTCTAATTAGGCCGGCCAGCGGGTCTGGCGCGGCTCCAGGCTTAAGTCGGCAGCCGCTATTTTCGAGTATGTATACTGAGGCACAAAGTATTCACATGGATGTTGCCACAGAACAATCGAGGAGAGAATTGCATGGCCGATTTCTATGATGCGCTGGAGACACGTTCCGCAGCCGAGCGGACCCAGGACATTGCCGGCCAGCTGCCGGCGCTGCTCGCCAAGGCACAGGCCGACTCGAGCCACTATGCCGACACGCTGGCGGGCATCGACCCCGGCGCCGTCACCCGGATCGAAGACCTGGCAGAGTTGCCGCTGCTGCGCAAATCGGAGCTGATCGACACACAGCAAGGCGCACCGCCGTTTGGCGGCCTCGCGACCGAACCCGTGAGCGCCATGGCGCGCGTGTTCCAGTCGCCGGGGCCCATCTACGAAGTACAGCCACGGCGCGCGGACTTTGCGCGCTTTGCGCGCGCCATGTTCGCCGCCGGTTTTCGCCGCGGCGAACTGGTGCACAACACCTTTTCCTACCATTTCACACCGGCCGGGCTGGCGTTCGAGTCCGGCGCCGAAGCGCTCGGCTGCCCGGTGTTTCCCGCCGGCGTTGGCCAGACCGAGCTGCAGGTGCGCGCGCTCGCGGCGCTCAAGCCCAGCTGCTACATCGGCACGCCATCATTTCTGAATATCATCCTGGAAAAAGCGGATGAAATGGGTGCTGACGTTGGCACGCTGCGCAAGGGGCTGGTGACCGCCGAGCCGCTGCCGCCGTCGCTGCGCGCGAGCTTTGCCGAGCGCGGCATCGACTTGCTGCAATGCTACGGCACCGCCGAACTGGGGCTGGTGGCCTACGAAACCACGGCCATGGAAGGGCTGGTGGTCGATGAAGGCGTCATCGTCGAAATCGTGCGCCCCGGCACCGGCGAGCCCGTGCCCGACGGCGAAGTGGGCGAGGTCATCGTCACCGTCATGAGCCCCGAATATCCGCTGATTCGCTTCGCTACCGGTGACTTGTCCGCCGTGCTTGCGGGCGAGTGCCCGACCGGGCGCACCAATCAGCGCATCCAAGGCTGGCTGGGACGCGCCGACCAGACCACCAAGGTGCGCGGCATGTTCGTGCATCCGGAACAGGTGCACGAAGTTGCCAAGCGCCATGCCGGAATCGGCCGCTATCGGTTGGTTGTCACCAGCAATAATCATCGTGATGTCATGACGTTGCATTGCGAAACGGGCGCTTTGGATGAATCCGCTGTAGCAGCCATTACCGAGACCCTGCGCGAGGTGTGCAAGCTGCGTGGCGAAGTGGCCATGGCCGAGCCGGGCGCCTTGCCCAATGACGGCAAGGTGATCGACGACCAGCGGGATTTCAAGTAAACCAATCGTGGAGACAGCATGAGCCAACCCGATTACATTACCGCGCTGGATCTGCCGCTGCCGGCGCGTGCAGAGCTGGATGCGGACATGCAGCGCTATTTCGAGGTCTGCGAAGAAAAGCTCGGCATGATCCCGAACGTGCTCGCCGCCTACAGCTTCGATCAGGACAAGCTGCGCAACTTCGCCAACCTGTACAACGAGCTGATGTTGGGCGGTTCTGGCTTGTCGAAGCTGGAGCGGGAGATGATTGCCGTAGTGGTATCGGCGCTCAATCGCTGCTACTACTGCCTGGTGGCGCATGGCCAGGCAGTGCGCAAGCTGTCCGGCGATCCGGTGCTGGGCGAATTGCTGGCGCTCAATTACCGCGTGGCCGAGCTCGACGAGCGCCAGCGCGCCATGCTCGATTTTGCCGTCAAGCTCACCGAAGCACCCGCGCGCATCGAGGAGGAGGATCGCCAGCGCCTGCGCGCTGCCGGCTTCAGCGAGCGCGATATCTGGGACATTGCTGCCGCCGCCAGCTTCTTCAACATGTCCAATCGCATGGCCGCCGCCGTGGACATGATGCCGAACCCGGAATATCACGCCATGGATCGCTAGCCGGAGAGCGCTCCCATCACCAGGCGCCGACATGCTCTGGCACGCGGCGGATGCTGGGCAGGGCGGCAAGCAGCACCAGCACAGCCGCGGCATAGATCCAGGCTTGGGTCAGGCCAGGATCGGCGGCGCTGGCGATAATGGCGGTGGCAATCGAAATGGTGATGATGCGCCCGACATGCATGCACATCGAGCGCACGGCTGCAATGGCCGGTGCCAGCTCGGGTTCCAGCTGCAGACCGGCATTGCGGCTGGGCGGGTTGATGCTGCCGCCGCCGACGCCAAGCAAGAACGTGGCGCTGGCCAGCCACACATAAGGTGACAGTCCGAATGCCGGTGGCAGGGCGAGCAGCAGCATGCCGAGGGCAATGACCACGGCGCCGAAATAGATCGGCAGGCGGTAACCGGTAATGCGCAACGCAAAGGCCGCGGTGGAGGAAAACACGATTGCGGCGACGGCTTGGGCGATGAGCAGGGTGCCAGCATCAAGCGCGCTCAGACCATAGCGATTGATCGCATACAGCGGCACCAGCACGCGAATGCCGGCCACGCCGCCGCCGTACATGATGTTGACGAAATTGACCGTGCCAAAGCCGCGACCATGGATCAGACGCGGCAGGATGAAGGGATATTCATGGTGCTTGATGTGGCGCAGGAACAGCACCAGCGTGATCAGCGACACCGCGAGCGGCAGCAGAAATATCGGTGACCACAGCCGCGCATCGGCGTTGCCCATGTAGGTGGCGGCGAGCATGCCGGCGATCAGGCAAAGACCCATCAACGCCAGGCCCAGGCCATCGAAATGCGAGCGCCCGCGCCGCGCGTTCGGCTTGTCCAGCGGCACATGGCGCAGGACCAGAAGAGCGACCAGCAGGCCGATCGGCACGTTGACCAGGAAAATGGCACGCCAGTTCCAGTAGGTCACGAACAAACCGCCGAGAATCGGTCCGATCATGGCGCCCAGCGGGAACATGCTGCCGAACATGCCGACGGCGCGATCGCGCGCATCCCCGAAATGCTGCACGATGATGCCGGTCGCGGCCGGCGTGAAACCGGCGCCGCCGGCGGCCTGCAAAGCGCGCAGCACGATGAGCATGTAGATGTTGCTGGCCAGCCCGCAGAGAAGCGAGGCCGTTGTGAAGGCAATCACCGATCCCAGGAACACCTTGCGGTTGCCGTAGCGCGCACTGAGCTTGCCGCTGATCGGCAGCATTACCACGAAACCGAAAGCGTAGGCGGTGATGGTCCAGCCCACCCAGTTGACCGAGGTGTCCAGTCCCGTCTTGATGGCATCGAGTGCGGTCGCGACGATGGTGCCGTCGACCGCCATCATCATCAGCGCCAGGGCGATGATGCAGAATACCAGCAAGCGCCGCACGGGCTGCTCCTGCGTCTCGGCCTGGAGATCGGATGCACGGTTGTCGGAAGGGTCGGTCATGTCAGCCTTTTGGCGCAGATGCGTTCGCCATGAATTGGGCAAAGGGTCGGCAAGAGCTTCAGAGATCGCAGATGCATGGCGCTGGCAAGAATATGGCAGCACGCGAGACTCGCGCAGCATAAGTCGCGATGCAGGAGCACTGCAGTTTTGCATTGCAGCTGCGCTTGCGCAAACACAGCCGCTGGAATATGCAAGAATAACGATTCATTGGCGACAGGACAGCAAGACATGCAAGCCGATTTCTGGCTCCAGCGCTGGCGGGAAGGGCGCATTGGCTTTCACAAAACGGCAGTCAACCCGCTGCTGATCCGCCATTTTCCCCAGTTGCGCCTGGCGCGCGGCCAGCGCGTATTCGTGCCCTTGTGCGGCAAGACGCTGGACATCGGCTGGCTGCTGCAGCAGGGCTTTCGCGTGGCCGGTGTGGAGCTGAGCGAAACGGCGGTCGAGGCGTTGTTCGCGCGCCTGGGCGTCACGCCTGAAGTGGCGCAGACTGGCCGCCTGCAGCGCTACCATAGCCGGGATCTGGATGTTTTTGTCGGCGATGTGTTTGATCTTGATGCCGCCGCGCTGGGTACGGTGGATGGCGTGTATGATCGCGCCGCACTGATTGCGCTGCCAGCGGCCATGCGCAGGCGCTACGTTGGTCACATGTTGCAGTTGACGGCGTGCGCGCCGCAGCTGTTGATCTTCGTGCAATACGACGAGGCGCTCATGGATGGGCCGCCGTTTTCCGTGCCGCCGGCCGAAGTCGAGCAGCATTACGGCGGCGCATACACGCTGACGAAGCTGGCGGCTGCGGCAGTGCCCGACGGCCTGAAAGAGCAGGTCGCGGCAACGCAGCATGTCTGGCTGCTCAGCGATGGCGCCCTTGCGTAAGAGCCTGCCCAGATCGGCACGGATATGGCGGCAAAATCGGCTTGTGCTTGACATCCGCCCGCGTATTGGGCTTATGTGGATGCGTGGCGGTCATGTCGAGCAAGACAATTTCGCCACGGCGAAGCGATGACGCAATAACTGTCCAAACAGGAGAAGCAAAATGCGTAGTCTGAAAGGAGAAGTTGCCATTGTTACCGGGGCCTCCCGGGGAATTGGCGAGATGATCGCTCTGGAGCTGGCCGAACGCGGTGCCGACGTAGCCATTAATTATCGTTCGCGCAAGGAGGCGGCCGAAGAGGTGGCAAAGAAAATCGAAGACCAGGGCAGCCGTGCGCTGGTGTTGCAGGCGGATGTCTCCAAGATGCCGGAGGCGCGCTCGCTGGTGCACCAAACGCAAGATGCCTGGGGCCGGGTCGATATTCTGGTCAACAATGCAGGCATTACCCGTGACCGCGCCATGAAGAACCTCACCGACGAGGATTGGCAGGACGTGATGGACACCAATCTTGGCAGTGTTTATGCCACCTGCTCGGAAGTGCTGCCGACGATGATGGAGCAGGAGTACGGGCGCATCGTCAACATCACGTCCTTTGTCGGTCAGGCCGGCAACTTCGGCCAGGCCAACTATGCGGCCAGCAAGGGCGGCATCATCGCCTTCACCAAGACGTTGGCGCTGGAGATGGCACGCTACAACATCACCGCCAACTCGATCGCGCCCGGTTTTACCGAAACCGAGATGCTGGCCCAGGTGCCGGACAAGATCCGCGAGAAGATCCTGCAGCGCATTCCCATGCGTCGCTTCGGCCAGCCGGTGGAAATCGCACGGGCGGTCGCTTTCCTGGTGGCGGCCGGCGACTACATCACCGGCCAGCAAATCAACGTCAATGGCGGCGTGTACATGTAGCAGCAGCGCAGAACAACGACTTTTCTCGGCGCCATAATAATTGCGGAGGCTTGCCATGCCCGACAGGCTGGATAAAACCGGCAGCAACGCTGCATCCGAAAGTACCGAAATAGGCCGTACCCTGGCGCGCATTGGCGTGCACTCGGGGCGTCTGCTGAGCCGCGCCGCCCGGCGCGGCCTGCATGGCGGCCCGCCCCGGGCCGCCAGCATACGCGGGGTGGCCAAGCCTTTTGTGAAACTGGGTTTCAAGCTGAGCACGCAACCCGATGTGGTCATGCTTGCGCATCTGCGCATGTTGCGGGACATGACCGCATTGTGGGCCGGCACCCTGGCCAGCGGCCTCAGTGAACAGCCGTTGCAGGTGATCGAGCCGGATGCCACCGATCGGCGTTTTCGCGATGCAGCCTGGCAGGGCAGGCTGCCGTTCAATTACCTGAAGCAAGCGTATCTGCTGGGTTCGCGCCAGGCGTTGGCGATTCTGGAAGAAGTGCGGGGTCTGGACCCGCATACGCGGCACAAGCTCGAGTTCTACACGGGCCAGCTGATCGATGCCATCGCGCCGAGCAATTCTGCCCTCACCAATCCCGCAGTCCTGCGGGCGACCCGGCAAAGCCGCGGCGTAAACCTGCTGCGCGGCCTTGCCAATCTATTACGCGATTACGACCAGGGCGAGGGGCCGCTGCCGTTTCGCATGACCGATCCAGATGCGTTTGCAGTGGGCGACAACCTGGCCAACACCCCCGGCGAGGTGGTGTTCCAGAACGATCTGATGCAGTTGATCCAGTACCGGCCAACGACCGAGAAGGTGCATCGCCGGCCCCTGTTGGTCATCCCGCCATGGATCAACAAATACTACATCCTGGATCTGGGCGAAAAGAAATCCTTCGTCCGTTATTGGGTGGAGCAGGGGCATACGGTGTTCATCATCTCCTGGGTCAATCCGGATGCGGATCTTGCTGCCAAGAGCTTCGAGGACTACATGCTCGAAGGCCCGCTCGCGGCCATGGATGCGGTCGAACTGGCCACTGGCGAGCGCGAAATGAACGTGGTTGGTTATTGCATTGGCGGCACCTTGCTCGGCTGCACGCTGGCATGGCTGGCCGCGCGCGGCGACGAGCGCGTGCAAAGCGCCACTTTCCTCAACAGTTTGCTGGAGTTCTCTGAGGTTGGTGATCTGGCCGTCTTCATCGACGACGACATGCTGCAGCGGCTGGAAAAATCGATGGACCAGCAGGGCTATCTCGCCGGCTCCTCCATGGCGACGGCATTCAACATGCTGCGTGCCAACGATCTGATCTGGTCGTTCTACGTCCGCAATTACCTGCTGGGCGAGGACAGCACGCCATTTGATCTGCTGTACTGGAACTGTGATGCGACGCGCATGCCAGCGGCCATGCACAGCTTTTACCTGCGCAACATGTATCAGCACAACCGCCTGCGCGAGCCGGGCAGCATCGAATTGGCCGGTGAGCCGATCGATCTCGGGCGGGTCAAAGTGCCATGCTATTTCGCCTCGGCGATCGACGATCACATCGCGCCCTGGACCTCCTGCTATCAGGGGGCGCAGCATTTGGGCGGGTCCCTGCGCTTCGTATTGGGCGGCTCGGGGCATATCGCGGGCATCATCAACCCGCCGGCAAGAAAGAAATACGGTTATCGGGTCAACGACAACACCAGCTTGTCAGCGCAAGCCTGGCTAGCAGGGGCAGAGCAATTCGGTGGTTCCTGGTGGCCGGATTGGGTGACTTGGGCGCAGCAGTTTGGCGGCGGCGAAGTGGCCGCGCGCACGCCGGGCGATGGTGATTTGCCGATCATCGAGCCGGCGCCAGGTTCCTATGTGCAGGATCGGCCGGCGCCCGTCGCACCGATTGCGCCACCAGCACTGCGCAGTGGCCACAAGAAGGCCGCGCTCAAAAAAACCGGGACATCCTGAGGATGTCCCGGTTGCAAGCGTTTCTTCCCTGAAGGATAATCGGATATTTGTGTTACTTGCTCTTGCTGGCTGACTTGGCCTTGCTGCTGGCTTGGCCAACGCTTTGCTTGACTTCTTGCGAGGCCTTGTCAACCGCAGATTCGAATTCCTGAGCCGCGTTGGCGAACTCGCCGTTCAGGGTGTTGCCGGCTTCGACCAGCATGTCCCACTGACGACCGGCGGCGTCCATCCACTTCTGGCCGATTTCGCGCGTCGTCTCCAGCGGTACGCTGAAGTAGTCGCTGGCATTGTGGCTGTCACTGAGGGTGTCGGCCGCGCGGGCGCTGACGTTCACGCACTCGTTGGCGAAAGCGATCTGGTCCTGCAGGATCTGCTGGGCCGTCTTGCTCTGGATTTCGAAGATGTTCAACAGCGGCTTGAAGCCGTTGCGCATTTCATTGGTCAGGTTTTGGTACATAGTAAAAACTCCGTATATGTTGCAGTGCACAATCCATTATAGGGAGCAACACGCATTTATCAAGGGCCAGGGCAAAAAGTTTTTGCAGCAAAGCGTTGGCAGCTTTGCTGAAAGCATCGTAAATAAATCGCAAGTATATGATAATAATTATAAAATATTATACATTCTTGGTCTCTTGACGCTCTTTGCCTAATGCGACCAGCTGCCGAAAAGGGCGAAGAGATGGTATCAGAGGCTTTATGTTGCGCTGCGCAATAGGGTTTTCTGAGCCGTGTAGCGCCGAAGCTCAGGTGCGCCGGAGCGCGTAGCGCGGAGGGAACCCAAGCCGCGACAGCGGGTTGGGCGTCCCCTGCAGCGAGTAAAAAGAGACTTCCTCCTGACTTTTCGGCTTCATGGAGCCATGCTGGATTACTCAAACCAACCCACGCACCAGAGGAAGTCTCATGATCAATCCTACACTCGTCGGCGTCGACCTGGACAAACATTCGTTTGCCGTGTGCGAAGTCAATCATACCGGCCGTGTCTTGCAACGGCATGAATTCAAACGGCAGGCCTTCGCTTCTTATCTCGTACAGCTGCCGGCCGGAACAAAAGTCGCCATGGAAGCCTGTGGTGGCGCCCATTACTGGGCGCGCAAATGTCTCGAGTTCGGCCTGGTGCCACGCATCATGACCGCCCAGTTCGTCAAACCGTTTCGAAAAGGTAAGGCGGCCAAGAATGATCGCAATGATGCCGAAGCCATTACCACCGCCGCCCGCCAAGGCAATATGCGAAAGGCCACGCCAGAACAACGCTGGATTCAGGCGCTCGATCAGCGCACCGTCTACGGCAAGGCCCTTGTGGCCATCGCTAATAAACATGCTCGGCAGATTTGGGCCATTTGGGCGCACGACGTCGATTATGACCCCTGTGCCGGCAAACGTCATGCCACGCAAGCCGAGACCACAGCCGCATGACATAACGATCCGGTCTCACCCGTTCACTTCACTGTCAGAGCACAATTGTAGGCAATGGGTCAGACCCGCCCGACGAGAACCTGACTAACGAGATGGCCGTCAGCACGGTTGGTCGACTGATCATCAGCAATCGACGTCACCGAGCAGCGAGAGAGGTCGTCGGGTGCGGTTTATACAAGGGCCCGTCCCACTCCGATCAGGGACAACAAGGCCGATTACGGATCCGCAGTCTGACATCATTCAGACCAAACAGGCGTGGCCCGCCACGTTCATTACCTGACCCTGCAATCTGCAACCGCATCAACACAGTCAGAAACTGGCAAAAATAGCAGTTTCACGGGTCTGTCATGCATCAGGACATGCCTTCTTGCGGGCAGGGGTTGACAGAAAGTCTCTTACGGACTCGTTATGCTACCTCGAATTCTATTTTTTCAACTGCATCCAAGTTAACGGCACGCTTTGCTTGCCAAAGATCATAGCTACCCTGCATCGCCAGCCAGCTTTCGGGAGAGCGCCCGAGGGTTTTTGACAGACGCAAGGCCATCTCGGAGCTAACGCCGCTACTGCCTTTAAGTAGCCGATTAAGTGTGGACGGCGATACCCCAAGTTTCGTCGCCAGCGTACGGCCCGTAATGCTGAAAGGCTCCATGTACACTTGGTAGACGAATTCTCCGGGGTGCGGTGGATTGTACATAGACATCAGTGATAATCCTCATAATCCAAAACAAAGGCGTTACCGTCGTTGAACTCGAACGTAAGACACCAGTTTCCGCTAACGGAAATCGACCAACGGTCTTCGCTCGTTCCCTTCAGCGGATGCAACTTGAATCCTGGGATATTCATATCCTCAATGGTAGTTGCTGTATCCAGTGCGAGTAGCTACATCCGCAGTCGCTTCGCATGCTTGGCTTGAATCTCAGCCTTCGAGCCGGATTCGAAATACTTCTTGAGCCCTTTATAGAGTGTCGGGTTATCTTACATGATATCTGGTGTCCAGAAGGCAATTTTGATTGCCTCAAACCTGCTTGCGGCGAAGGCAGCAGGCATGTTGCGCATCCACCGATCTGTATCGGATTTCGTCGACTCAGGAGGAAAATGAGCTACAACATGACGCTAGCACACAAACCTGTCGGCACTTTTGCCTGGCAGTGTAATACGCGGCAGTCTGAATTACTCTCGCTATAGCTCAGAAAGGCGTGTCGTGTTTTCTTACACAATAGCTCTATGCAGGAAGAGGGTCTTTTGTGTATTAAGAAATAAGCTATGGTTTCAAGTAATTGAAAAGTGGCATGTGTTTTGCATATATTTTGGTAGCCATTATTGATTACCATGCCAATTTCAAGAGGGGGTAGATCAATGGAACTCCGCCGTACCGACAGCCATCTCCAAACCAGAGGCTCTGTATGTGCTGATGCCGGGATTGGCCGGTTCGGCTGCGGCGACACCATGCAGTTGCGGTGCCAGTTTTATAATAATGATGATAGCTGAGGCTGCTCTGTAAAGGTTTCGCACCGTCCCACCCCCTATAAACGGGCGAAACCAAAAGCGCCTGTGTGGCGCACTTGGCCCGGCTCCTCTCCCCCGGGAGCCGGGCTACCTTATGGCTGTGTTGCAGCGTTTTGCTTGCAGGGCATTCGCTAGAGCCTGATTATATATGAAACTCAGCCTCCCGTTCTGAACTCCGCCATTTCTCCGCTTCGTGCTTCGCGCTACGGTCGAAATAACACCCCTGTTTTGGCGTCGCTGGGACTGATACATAATCAGGAAATTTATTGGAGTGCCAACGAAAGGCCTGCACAACCACATCGGCGGTCGGCAAAAAGAAAGGGCGTCTGTACAGACGCCCCGATTGAGGTCAGTGGCCTGAAAGATCAAGCCATCTCTACGTAGTCTTCTTCTTGCTCTTGCTCTTGCTCGTCGTGGACTGAGTCTTGCTTGTGGCCTGCTCGGACTCCTGTTCGGCTGCCGATGCGGCTTCATTCGCGGCCTGCTCGGTTTTCTCGCCGGCCGCGCGGGTTGCCTGGCTGGCGGCAGAGCTCGTTTCCCTGGCTGCGGTCGCGGCCTCGTCGTTCAGCATGTTGCCGCTTTCCGCCAGAATGCTCCATTGGCGCATGGCCGCCGTCATCCATTTTTCGGCAATTTCCTGATTGGTCTCGATCGGCACGCGCAGATAATCGCTCGCATCCCGGCATTGGTGCAGCTTGTCGGCGGCGCGCGTTTGCACGTCGATGCACTCGTTCACGAACGCGATCTGTTCGCGCATGAGTCGCTGCATCATGTCGCTGCGGATTTGAAAAGTGTTCAGCAGCGGATTGAAGCTCTTGCGCATGCCTTCGCTTAGTTCCTGGTACATTGCTAACCTCTGTTCCATGTTCCATATTTATGTGTGAGTTATAAAGTGTCTGGATGCCAACGATTATTATCAAGTACTGGCATAAACGTTTATCCTAGGGAAAACCCTTATCATATGTATATATATCTGTGGTTATCGGGATTGTTGCACGCTTTCGTAAATATAATATATACAACAAAACAAGTGGACCAAGCTAGATGAATACAAAAATAACTGGTTATATGTGCTGGTTATTATATTACGGTGGTAATACTTCGGTTTATTAATAAATGCAAGAATAAACGAACGGCAACTCATTGGAACTCGCGAATGAAGCCTTGCAGGCGCGGCGCGATCTCGTGGCGCCAGCAGGGGCCGTTGAACAGGTCGTAGTGATTGGCGCCGTGCTGCAAGTGGTGCTGGCGCCGGCTGCGCGCCACGCTGGAGCACAGCTGGTGAGCCGCCGCGGTCTGGCCAGGGCCGCACACGTCATCGTCGCCAGCTTCGATGGTCAGCAAGGCCGTATCGCGGATGGCCGCCGGCTCGATCGGGCGGCCATGCCAGGTAAAGCGCCCGCGCGGCAGCTGGAACTGCTGGAACACCCGTTGCATGGTCTGCAGGAAAAAAGTCGCCGGCAGATCCATGAGCGCAAAATACTCGTCGAAAAAGCGTGCCTGACGGCGCACTGCCGCGCCGTCGCCGGCCATGGCCGGTTGCCACGCATCCCAGCATAAAGCAGCGAAGCGCACCGGATTCAGGCCCAGGCAGCGGCGCACAAAGCCGGGGTGGACGCGGCGCCCGGCGCCGGGGTAGGGCGTGGGTACCGTGGCAATCATGTGCCGGCGGAACCAATCCAGGTCGTGCGCCGTGGCCAGCCGACTGGGGATGGTGGGGTTGATGCGCGCATCGATCGGCCCGCCCATGAATGCCAGCGAGCGCGGCACGGCGGGGTTGTCATCTTCAGCCATGATGGCGGCGGCGGCCAGCACGGGCACCGTGGCCTGGCAGACGGCGACGACATGCGTGCCCGCGCCCAGGAAATCCAGGAAATCGATGATGTAGTCGATGCAGTCGTCCAGCCCGAAACGGCCGGCTGCCTGCGGCACCAGACGGGCATCGAACCAGTCCGTGACATACACATCGTGTGCCGGCAGCAACGCCTGCACGGTATCGCGCAGCAGCGTCGCGAAATGCCCGGCCAGAGGCGCCACGAGCAGCAGGCGCGGATCCTCACGTTGTTGCTGCGCGCGCATGAAATGCTTGAGTTGGCCGAAAGGCCGGGTCCGGACGTCAGCTTCGCGCACCGGGATTTCCTGCCCGTCGCAGACGGTGCGGTCGAGGCCGAAAGCCGGCTTGCGCCAGGGACCGGTCAGGTTCTGCACCACATCGCAGGCGGTGGCCATGTTGTGTCCGGCCGGCGTATATGCCAGCGGATTCAGCGGATGGCGCAGCCACATGCCCTGGACGCCGGCAGCGACGCGCAGCGGTGCAGCGGCGATGCGTCCCAGCTCATAGGCTTGGTAAAACATGATGGTTCTCTTGAGTCAGCCAGCGGCATGAAGGCATCACGTCGCTGGCTGCCAGCCCAGTGAAAAGTGCGAATGACCACCACGCCCCAGGCCGGCAAGATGACATCGTTGGCGCCGGTCTTTGCCGAGGCTGGCGCGCACGCTTCAAGGAGCCGGCGAGTAGCGCAGTCATTCCTATATTGGAAGCGTAATGCGCATGGTGCGCAAGGCAATACCGGCAACTCCGAGGCGTGCAAAGGGTTAACCCCTATACGCATGCAACCTGTGGCGCGGAGAATGGTTCTATCCTTTCGCTTCTGCAATCTAGGCTGTAAGCAGCAGCAAAATCCGACCAACAAGGAGGGCATGCAATGCCTCAAGTATCCGATCAG
>DATGUT010000114.1:0-3302 GCA_035301185.1 Salinisphaeraceae bacterium | reverse complement strand
ATGCTGTGGGCTGCGCTGTTGTTGCCGACACTGGCGCTGGACGCGGCGCTGCGCGAGCGCCCGGCAGTGGCCGGCGCATTTGCGCTCGTGCATGGCCCGGCACAGCAACGCCGGCTGGTGGCAGTGAACGCCGCGGCGCATGCGGCCGGTTTGCGGCGCGGTCAGCGGCTGGCGCAGGCCGAGGTCATTTGCCATGACCTGCTGACGGCCGAATACGACGCGCAACAAACACGCGCGGCGCTGGCACGGGTCGCGGCCCATGCCTACGGCTATTCCTCCAGCGTATTGCTGGATCCGCCAAACACTGTGGCGCTGGAAGTCGGCAAGAGCTTGAATTTGTTCGGTCCGTGGCCGCAGCTGGCGGCGCGGCTGCGGCGGGAACTGGTCGATCTGGGTTTTCATCATCGTATTGCGCTGGCACCCAATCCGCATGCCGCGCGCGTGCTGGCGAACATGCGCGACGGCGCGGGGGTGACAACGGCCGCTGATCTGCCGCAGGCGCTGGCCTCCATTCCGGTGTCTCATGCCGGGATACCCGGCAAAGCAGCCAAGCTGCTGTCGGACATGGGCATGACAACGCTGGGCAAGGTGATGGCGCTGCCGCGCGCTGCATTGCGGCGGCGCTGCGGTCCGGAGCCGGTCGAGGTGATCGCGATATTGCTGGGCGAACGCCCTGGGCAACTGACGCCATATCAGCCGCCGGATCGATTCACTGCGCGTATCGACCTGGGTTGCGAAGTGCAGCACGTGCACGGCTTGTTGTTTGCGCTCAAGCGCATGTTGACCGACCTCGCCGCTTTTTTAAGCGCGCGTGACAGTGGCGTACAACGTTTCATCATCCACTGCCTGCATGCCGATGCGCCGGCCACGGTGCTGGTCGTTGGGCTGCTGGCACCGGAGCGTCAGGCCGCGGCTTTGTTCGAGGTGACGAAGCTGCGGCTTGAGCAGCTCGTCCTGCCGGCGCCGGTGCTGGAACTGGTTTTGCAGGCCGATGAACTGACCGCGTTCATGCCGGCCGCCACCGACCTGTTCGACCGCCGCACGAGCAACACCCTGCCGTGGCCGCAACTGCAGGAACGGCTGCGGGCGCGCCTGGGCGAGGATGCGGTGCATGAGCTGCATGTCACTGCCGACCCACGGCCCGAGCATGCCTGGAGCGATACGGACAACACCCATCCGGCGCCGCAGCAATGGCCACGACGCCCCGCCTGGTTGCTGCCGGAGCCGGTGCCGCTGCACGACACAATAACCAGGATTCTGGCCGGCCCGGAACGCATCGAATCCGGCTGGTGGGACGGCAACGATGTACGCCGCGATTACTATGTGTTGGAACTGGCTGCCGGCCAGCGCGCCTGGGCATTCTGCCCGCCGGGCCGGCGCGGGCCGTACATGCTGCATGGCTGGTTCGCATGACTGCTGCCTACGCCGAGCTGCACTGCCTGTCGGATTTTTCCTTTGGTCGTGGCGCCTCCAGCGCGCGGGAGCTGTTCGACCGAGCGAGCTACTGCGGCTACAGCGCGCTGGCGATTACCGATGAATGCTCCTTTGCTGGCATCGTGCGTGCCTGGGAGGCTGCTCGCGCTACCGGCGTCAAGCTGATCACGGGCACCGAAATACAGCTGGCAGATGGTCCGAAACTGGTGCTGCTGGCTGCCAACCGGACCGGCTACACGCGGCTGTGCGGCCTGATCACCCGGGGCCGGCGCGCCGCTGCGAAAGGCAGCTATCGGCTGCTGCGGACCGATCTGGAGTCGGCCCTGTTTGCATCGGATCCGCCGCTTGAAGCAAGCTCGACCGGCGTACTGGCGCTGTGGCTGCCGGACGAGCAGCCGAATCACGAACACGGGCACTGGCTGCAGCGTCTGTTCGGCCAGGACCTGTGGTTGGCCGTCGAACTGACCCACGACGGCGACGATGCGAACCGGCTGTCAACGCGGCTGGCGCTGGCGACGGAACTGGGCCTGCCCGCGGTTGCGGCCGGTGACGTGCACATGCATGTGCGTTCGCGCCGGGCGTTGCAGGATACACTCACCGCCATCCGTCACCGTCAGACCGTGGTGGCCGCGCGTGGACTGCTGTTTCGCAATGGCGAACGCCATCTGCGTCACCGCGAAGCGTTGGCGGCGATCTACCCGGAAGCGCTGCGAGCCGAGACCCTGCGCATCGCCGAGCGCTGCACGTTTGCGCTCGATCAGATCGAATACCGCTATCCGGCCGAGCTGGTGCCGGCAAAGCATACGCCGACGTCGTGGCTGCGCGAATTGGCCTTTCAGGGCATGGCCCGGCGCTGGCCGGACGGTGTGCCGACACGCGTGCGCAGGCAAATAGAGCATGAGTTGGCACTGATCGCGGAGTTGGGCTACGAGCCGTATTTCCTGACCATCGACGACATCGTACGTTTTGCGCGCGGCGAAGGCATTCTGTGCCAGGGTCGGGGGTCGGCTGCGAACTCGGCGGTGTGCTTCGCGCTGGGCATTACCGAAGTCGATCCGGCGCGCACCAACGTACTGGTCGAACGCTTTATTTCGCGCGAGCGTGACGAGCCGCCGGATATTGATGTCGATTTCGAGCACGAGCGGCGCGAAGAAGTCATTCAGTACATCTACCGCAAATACGGTCGCGACCGCGCGGCGTTGACCGCCACCGTGATCAGTTACCGGGCCAAGAGCGCCGTGCGCGACGTGGCCAAGGCACTGGATCTGCCAGCCGATACCGTCAATCGATTGGCCTTCGCACTCGGCCGCCGGCACGGTGATACGCCAATCGACGAGCGCCTGCACGAGGCCGGCTTCGACCCCGACAACCCGAACCTGCAACGGGTACTGAAGCTCACCACACAATTGATCGGTCATCCGCGCCATCTGTCGCAGCACGTCGGCGGTTTCCTGATTTCCGACGCCCCGCTGGCGACACTGGTGCCGGTCGAAAATGCTGCCATGCCGGAGCGCACCATCATCGAATGGGACAAGGATGACCTCGACACGCTGGGTCTGCTGAAGGTCGATTGCCTGGCACTGGGCATGCTCTCGGCGCTGCGCAAATGTCTCGATCTGCTGCGTCGGCACCGCGGTCGCGAGCTGACACTGGCCACCATCCCCGCCGAAGATCCGGCCACCTATCGCATGCTGCAGGCCGCCGACAGCGTCGGAGTGTTCCAGATCGAATCACGGGCGCAGATGAGCATGCTGCCGCGCCTGAAACCGCAGTGTTACTACGATCTCGTGATCGAGGTTGCCATCGTCCGCCCCGGCCCGATTCAGGGCGGCATGGTGCACCCTTACCTGGCTCGGCGTAACGGCGAA
>DATGUT010000113.1:0-6010 GCA_035301185.1 Salinisphaeraceae bacterium | reverse complement strand
AGCCCACAACACGCCGTTGCTGGCCCGTTTCGAAATCAGGCCGAGCACTGGCCGGCAAGCGCACGACCACATGGCGGGGCCTGTCGGCCGCCTCCAACCCGGACTGGATGAGGCCATAAGCCAGCCACTCCGAGCCCAGATATTCAAGGTGCTCGATGCGTACCGACAAGTCGAGCAGCGCATCCGCAGCCGTCGCCTCTGGATCTATGTGCAGGTGCTCGGGGCGGATACCGGCCATCGTGCGCTCATCGAGCGGCAGCAGATTCATCGGCGGATTACCGACAAATCCGGCCACAAACAGATTGGCCGGGTCGTTGTACAGCTCATGCGGCGTGCCGACCTGCTGCAGGCAACCTTCGTGAATCACCGCCACGCGATCGGCCAGGCCCATGGCTTCGAGTTGGTCATGAGTGACATACAAGGTGGTGATGCGGGTGCGATCGTGCAGCTCGCGCAGTTCCGCTCGCGCTTGGCTGCGAATCTGTGCATCCAGCGCCGACAGCGGCTCGTCGAAAATGAACAGCTCTGGATCGCGCACCAAAGCCCGCGCCAGCGCCACCCGTTGCTGCTGGCCACCCGACAGCCGGTTTGGCCGGCGATCGAGCAGATCGGCGACGTCCAGCATTTGCGTTACCCGATCGAGCTTTTCCTGATGCTGGCTGCGCGGCACCTTGCGCGCCACCAGCGGGAACAGGATGTTGTTGCGCACGCTCATGTGCGGATACAGCGCAAACGACTGAAACACCATCGCCACGTTGCGGTGCTGCGGCGCAATGCCCAGCACCGACTGGTCGTCGATGAGGATGTCGCCGGCAGTGGGCGACTCCAGCCCTGCGACCAGGCGCATCAACGTGCTCTTGCCGGAGCCGGAAGGCCCGAGAATGGCCAGCAATTCCCCTTCGTGCAGCGTCAGGTCGACGCCGTCCACGGCCTTGATGCGGCCATAATGTTTCTTCAACGCGCGCAATTCCAGCACGGACATAAGTGCTTCCCTTCGATTTGAACCTGCTCGGATGGATTGATCCGGCAACCTGCGAGCCGGCCTGCGATCTGATCAGGCCGGCCCGGGCTCCGCGCGGAGCCCGGGCCAAACCCGTTGCATCATGCAGCGAGCAATCCGGTTACTCCTGCTCCCCGCCACCGACGAAGCCGCGTTCACGCCATTTCTCGAAGATCTTCTCGATCTCGGCAGCGGCATTGGCCACTGCTTCTTCAGGCGTGGCCGCGCCGCGCGCCGCATTCGCCATCATGGTGGTCAAGACGTGCGTCTGGTAAACCTCGCCAATGGCCGGATTGGCATATCCCGGATAACCGAGCCACACGGTCCAGTCTTCGGCATCGCGCAGCACTTCCAGCTTGTCGGCCGGCTCCGACCCCCAGGGGTCGTTGCTCAGCCAGCCATCATCGGCATACAGCTGTGGCACCTGCGAGGCAAAGGTCGGGAAGTTGTACAGCTCCGAATAATAAGTTGCGGCGCTGTAGTTGTT
This sequence comes from Salinisphaeraceae bacterium, assembly GCA_035301185.1. Classification (GTDB taxonomy): domain Bacteria; phylum Pseudomonadota; class Gammaproteobacteria; order Nevskiales; family Salinisphaeraceae; genus DATGUT01. Next base: position 4,523 of record DATGUT010000113.1, on the reverse strand, counting down.
GCCCAGGTCCAGCATGAAGTTCTTGGCCGCCTGGATCTTGTCCTCGTCGGTCACGTAATCCGGCAGCACATGAATGAACCAGATGTGGGACGGCATGTGCACGTCGCCGTCCGGCCCCTTGAGTCCCGGCCGAAAACCGGTGTCCTTGGTCACCGGGCTGCCGATCTCCTGGGCACTGCGGAAAAACGAGATGGAGTTCTGGATGTACGAGGCATCACCAGCAATATAAAGCTGGTTGTTGGAGGCCGGATTCCAGGCGAACACCTCCGGCGTCATTGCGCTGCCGAACAACTCCTTCATGTATTTGACCGCGGCCAGGGTCTCCGGCGAGTCAAACACCACGTTGCCGCTTTCATCCTGTATCGAGCCGCCGAACGACCAGATCAGCGCCCGGGTGAAGAACTCCGAGTCCAGCTCCGGCGACATGCCAACTCCAACCGGCGCCCCGGTCTGCTGGAATATCTTGCTGCCGCCCTCAAGCAGGTCGGCATAGGTTTCCGGACCCTCCGCATAGCCGGCCTCTTCCCACAGGTCCGTCCGATAGACGCCGGGATCAACGACCCAGCCATGGCAGAAGCCATACCAGGTATCCATGCTCGGCAGATAGCTCATGTGACGGCAGGTTTCGGCGCGCTCGCCAAAAGCTTCGGCAGCCGCTTCGTTGACATCGTCCAGATTCGCCAGGCCGTCGATGAAGGCGGCCGAGCCGGCATTCATCTCCATCAGCGTCGGGCCTTCGCCCGCAGCTATGGCCGCCGCCAGGGTGGATGGAATATCGCCCAGATTGATGTGGTTGACCGTCACCTTGACGTTGTGTGCCTCGCCCCATTTCTGGGCGTATTCATCGAACCACTCGTCGTAACGCGGCACGAAATGGCTCCACTGGGTAATGCTGATTTCAGTGCCGTCGGGATATTGCTCGGGGAAGCTCATGTCGCCATAGCTGGACTTGAACTCTATCTCGGCCGGCTCCAGTGCGTCCGCCGCGCTGACAGCGCCGGCGCCAACCAGGGTCAGAGCCGCCAACGTGCCGGCAAGCAGCCCTGCGACTTTTCTTTTGCTTGGATGAGTTGCATGTCGCATATTGGATCTCCTCCTTCTTTGTTGAATCACTTTTGTTGAGTCATGCACCAACACTATGCCCCATGCGGCACAGTGCCACAGTCGACTTTAGTCTCATGCACGATTTATGCAAGTGCCTGGTCGGCAATGCCGCTCAGCCGCGCCCGGCCAACTCCGGCTGGCGCTCCATCCATGGCTGCATGCGCGCGAATGCCTCCTTGATGTTGTCCATCGAGGTCGAATAGCTGATGCGCAGCATATTGGTGGCATGCTCGCCGAAGCTGTCGCCGGGCACCACGCAGATGCCGGTTTCCTCAAGCATGCGCATGGCGAAATTGGCGGCATCGACCCCCACCGGCAACTCGGGCGCGATGTAGAATGCGCCTTGCGGCCAGTAGCTGGTCAGCCCTGGCGTGTCGGCCACCAGGTCGACCACGAGATCGCGCCGGCGCCGGTATTCCGCCAGCATTTCGTCCACGCACTCCTGGCCGCCCATCAGCGCCGCCACTCCGGCCCACTGCGCCGGCGTGCTCGCCACCGTGGTGGTGAACATGTGGAAGCGGCGCAGGGCGCGGATCGTGTTCTGGTCGGCCACCACCCAGCCGACGCGCAGGCCGGCCATGGCAAAGGTCTTGGACATGCTGGAGACGACCGAGACGCGATCCAGGTCCACCGACGAGGCCAGCACGCTCGGGTACTCGATGTCATCCAGCACCAGATGATCGTACACCTCGTCGGAGATGATCTCGATGCCGCGATAGGCGGCTTCCTGGCACAGCCATTCGATGGTTTCGCGCGGGTACACGGTGCCGGTCGGGTTGCTCGGCGAATTGAGCACGATGGCATGGGTATTCGGCCCGATCATACTGATGACGCGCTCGGGGTCGAGCTGATGGCCTTCGCTCGCGCGCGTCGGAATGGCGCGCACCTGACCGCCGTTCATGCGGATCAGCGGCGCATAGAGCAGGAAGGTCGGGTCGGCGATGATGAACTCGCGCCCTGGCGCCGCCATGCCCGACAGCAGCAGGTAAATGCCTTCGGTGGCGCCGGTGGTGATGAGGAAGTTGTCTTCCGACAGCGTCGAGCGGTAGCGTTCGCTGTAATAATCCTTGAGCGCGGTCAGCAGCTCCGGCAGCCCGGCATCCATGGTGTAGCCGGTCTGGCCGGCCTGCAGGGCATGCACGAACGCGTCGATGATGTGTTTCGGCGTCGGGAAATCCGGCTGGCCGATGGACAGGTGAATCACGTCATCCAGTTCCGCGGCCCGATTGACCATGCGCCGGATGCCGGAAATCGGAATCGCATGCATGGCAGGATTCCACGGCATTTGATCGCGCACATAACGCTTGTCCGGATCCTGGGCCAGCACATTGTCGCTTGTCTCCAGATGGGCCACCATAACCTGCTCCTTTGCTTGCAATAACCCGCTACACCACCAGATGAGAGTAGGCCGGAATCGAGCCGCTGGTCAAGATCGCCATTGACGCTGCCCGGGCGGCATCGCTAACGTGGCTGCAATTTCCTGATTTTCCCGGATAAACTGCAGTTGAGCGAGGTGGCATCATGACCCAGGACGAAACGACAATCACGGTACTGGCGCCGGCCGACTCGCCGCCGCCAGGCCTCGAGCGGATCGAGGCGCGAGCCAGCGTGCGTCAGGCCACCGATGGCGATTCCCTGGCGCAACACTTGCCGGGCAGCGATATTCTGCTGGTCACCGATTTTCGCACTGCCGCCCTGGCCGAAGCCTGGCCGCAGGCCGATCGCCTGCAGTGGATCCACGCCACCAGCGCCGGCGTTGATCAAATCCTGTTCGACGAGTTGCGCGCCTCCGCCGTCACGCTCACCAATGCGCGCGGTTTCTTCGATCGCGCCATCGCCGAATACGTGCTCGGCGTAATCCTCGCCTTCGCCAAGGACACGCGCGCCAACATCGTCCATCAGCAGCGCCATGAATGGCGCCATCGCGACACTGAGACCATATTGGACAAAAAGGTGCTGGTCGTCGGCGCCGGCTCCATCGGCCACGCCATCGGCAGCCTGTGCCGCAACGCCGGCATGCAGGTCTCCGGCGTGGCGCGCAGCGCACGCGCCGGCGACCAGGTGTTCGATCGCATCCATGCCACCAGCGACTTGCCGGCACAGCTGCCGCAGGCCGATTTCGTTGTCATCGCCGCGCCATTGTCGGATTCCACCCGCGGCCTGTTCGACGCGCGGGCGTTTGCCGCCATGCAGCCGCATGCGCGTCTCATCAACATCGGCCGCGGTCCCATCGTCGACACCAAAGCATTGCTGCAGGCGCTCGACGATGGCCAGATCGCCGGCGCCGCGCTGGACGTGTTCGAGCAGGAGCCGCTGCCCTCCAACCATCCGTTGTGGGATTACGAAAACGTGCTGATCTCGGCGCACATGGCCGGCGATTTCATCGGTTGGCGCGAGGCCCTCATCGACCAATTCCTGGCCAACCTCGAACGCTGGCAACAGGGTAAACCCTTGCACAACGTGGTCAATAAGTAACCGGCACGCTGCATGGCGCCCGTTCAGCCGGCGGCAAGCCTGTTACAATTCCCCACCATACAAGCAGGACTGCGGCCGGTTTTGCAGGAGCCACTGCAAACCGTCTCTTCGCATGCAGCGCCATTGCTTCCAGATTCAAGTTTTTTACCCTGTGTTTAGCAACAGATTGAGGCCTCATCATGATTGAATCGAATTTGCTGAAAAATCTTGCCGGCTACATCGACGGCCAGTGGCAGTCCGGCGATGGTGAAGAAACCTTCGATGTCTACAATCCCTCGACCGGCGAAAAGCTGGCCAGCGTGCCGCGCATGGGCGCCAGTGAAACGAAGGCAGCCATCGCCGCCGGCAAGCGCGCCTTCACCAATGTTCCCGACCTGGAACAGCGCCGCCAATGGCTGCAGGAAATCAGCAGCGCGCTGCAGGATCAGGCCGGCGAAGTCGGGCGCATCCTGTGCCTCGAACATGGCAAGCCCTGGCCCGAAGCCAAGGGTGAAGTCGCCTATGCGGCCAGTTTCTTCGATTACTACGCCAAGCACATCGACCTGCTGCAGCCACGCGAACTCGACGAGCACGAAAAGGACTGCACCTGGACCGTGCATTTCCGCCCCATTGGCGTGGTCGGGCTGATCGTGCCGTGGAACTTTCCCATCGCCATGATCGCGAAGAAATTCGCCGCCGCTCTGGCCGCCGGCTGCCCGAGCGTCATCAAGCCCGCCAGCGAAACGCCGCTGACCATGATCGCCCTGTTCCAGTTGCTGGAAGAGCGTCTCGACCTGCCGGCCGGCATGGCCAACCTGGTCATGGGTTCGGCCAGCGCCATCGGCGGCGAGCTGTGCGCCTCGCCCGATGTGCCCATGCTCAGCTTCACCGGCTCCACCGAAGTCGGCAAGCAGCTGATCGACCAGACCAAGGACCAGGTCAAGAAACTCGGCCTCGAGCTGGGC
>DATGUT010000112.1:0-5075 GCA_035301185.1 Salinisphaeraceae bacterium | reverse complement strand
GATGGCCAGGGTTCTGACGCGGTTCGGCCATGCCATTGACCATGAGCTGAGTTGCCGAAGCAGCCTGTCCGTCGAATGGGCGACAGCGTTTGCCCGTCGCCGGTTATACAGCTGGCATTGCGGCTGCAAGACGTTTCTCGGGACTTGGACGCGTTAGTCGTTTATCATCGCAGCGGCCAAATCCATGCATTATGCAATGATTGGCCGGACGGACAACGGCAGCACACATAACCACATGCAGGAGCCTGCCATGGCAATACAATCAAAAACGACCGCAGCCAGCATCGGCATGCCCCTTTGGGTGGTTGCGGTACTGGCGCTGGGCTCGGCGGTCGCGCTGGGCTGGGCCCGGTTCGCCTATGGGCTGTTGCTGCCGTCGATGCAGGAAGCGCTGCACTGGTCCTACATGGTTGCCGGCTCGCTCACCACCGCCAGCACCACGGGATATCTGGCAGGGGCCATGCTGGCCAGCCGCATTGCCAGGCGCCTCGGCTTGCAGCGCAGCGTCATGACCGGCCTGGCCATCACCACCGCATGCCTGCTCGGCTGCGCTTTCGTGACCTCGCTGCCGGCCTTGCTCGTGCTGCAACTCGGCGGCGGTTTCGGCGGCGCCATGATTTTCATCATCGGCTCCATCGTCGTCGCCAATGGTGCCAGCACGCGCCGGCGCGCGGCGCTTGGACTCGCCATTTTCGTGGCCGGTGCCGGTTTTGGCGTCGCGGTTGCAGCGCTCAGCATTCCGTGGTTGCTCAAACTCCCGCTTGCCATTGGCTGGCGCTGGGGCTGGGTGGCGCTCGCCGGCTTCAGTGCCGCCAGCCTGCTCGCCATTGCAGCCGTGCGCGACTATTTTGCCGATGGCGCAAGCCAGGCCAGCGAGCGTTTGCCGCTGCGCACCTTTTTCAAGCTGGCGCCGATTACTGCGGCCTACAGTTTTTACGGCGTCGGTTACATTGGCTACATGACGTTCATCACGGCCCTGTTGCAGCAGCAACAGGGGCTGAGCCACGCCCAGATGGCGCTCGTGTGGGCCGCGCTTGGCCTGGCATCCATGGCGACGGTGTTCGTCTGGGGCTACTTTTTCTCCCGGCTGCGCAATGGCCAGAGCATGGCTCTGGTATTGTCCGTGACCACGCTTGGCGTCGCCCTGCCATTGGCCGGCGGCGGGCTGATGGTGGCCTTGTTGTCGGCCCTGCTGTTCGGCGGTGCCATGTTGGCGGCGCCGCCGGCCATAACCCACTTTATTCGCGATACGCTGCCGCCGGCTTACTGGGTCAGTGCCATGGCTTCGATTACCGCCTGCTTTGGCGTCGGTCAGATCATTGGCCCCGAACTCGTTGGCTACCTGGCCGATCATGGTGGCGGTATAACCGCCGGTTTCGTTGCTTCCGCGGCGAGCCTGGGGCTGGGTGTCATCGTCGCACTGTATCAGCGCCCGGTTGCGGAACATGGCCACAGCGGGCAAGAGCACTTGCCCAACAGTAGCGCTTAGTTTGACAGATGTTTTGCGGCCATTCAAATGTCGACATCGAATCACTCGCGATAGCGGCGCCGCTCTTGACTCGGTGTGATCTGATACCTGTTGCGATAGCAGCGTGCAAAATACGAGCTGGAGTTGAACCCGCAATTTGCAGCGATTTCGGCTACTGGGTCGGCCGAATAAAGGAGCTTGCTGCGCGCCGTATCCAGCCTCAGGCGCAGGTAATGCTCTGCCGGCGTGCACTGGAGCTTGGCAGCAAACAAGCGCTCCAGTTGGCGCTGCGATAGCGTCGTATAGTCGGCGATCTCACTTATCGTGAGCGGCTGTTCGATGTTTGCCTCCATGATGGCGACGGCATCACGCAGTTTCGGGCTGGCGGTTCCCAGCAGATGAATGAGCGGCAGCCGTTGGCTTTCCCTACCGGTGCGAATGCGCTCATGCACCAGCAGTTCCGCCGCGTCAGCAGTTATGGCGTCGCTGTGGCTGACCAGGGAAATATAGTGCAGCATCATGTCCATGGTCGCGGTGCCGCCACCACTGGTCATGCGATCATGGTCGATTTCGTACAGGCGATCAGAAACGGTGATTTCCGGAAAATTTGTCAGCATGGTTTCCCGATCCTGCCAGTGGATCGTGCAGCGATAGCCATTCAGCAGCCGCGCCCGGGCGAGCAATACGCTGCCGGTATCGAGGCCTCCCAGCCGGATGCCTTGGGTGTTTAGACGCTGCAGCCAGCGGATCAGCCTGTTTTCCTCGGGAAATACGATCGGATTGGGGCCACAAATCAACATGGTTGCCGGAGCAGGCATTTCGCCAATGGGGAAATCGGGAATCGTGCGAATGCCATTGCTGGCAGCCACGGGGGCACCGTCTATGCTGGCGGTCACTGCTTCAAACAGCTTTTCTCCTGCTGCCATGTTGGCCATGCGCAAGGGTTCGACGGCACAGGCGAACGCGATATAGCTGAACCCGGGAATCAGCAGCAAACCAATGCGATGCACTGGTGACTTCGCACTGCCAGCGTATGGGGTTCCATCGTCTGCGTTTGGCGCTGCTTCGAAGCGGTTCAATTGCTGACCTCTGGCCGGATGGGCCTTGACAAAAGGGCTGGACTTGGCGAAGTGCACGCGTTGATACTTCGCAGCTATGAGGTTCAGATGATTATTGTTATGGCCTCCATGACGATTTCACTGCCTTTACCGTCGATATTGTACTAAATCCTGGGCTGCATGCTTGCTATTGTTGAAATGAGGCCTGATACAGGCGCGTTTTTCATAACAAGCAGGAGTAAGAGTCATGGATTTGCCCCAGACACTGACCATTCCCAACGGCGAGAAGGTCAAGCCGGTCTTTTCCGATGCCGAGATGCAGCGTCGCCTGGATGCGCTGCGCGCGGTGATGGCTGAGCGCAATATAGATGCGGTGCTGTTCACTTCGTATCACAACATTAACTATTACAGCGATTTCCTGTATTGCTACTTTGGCCGTCGCTATGGCCTGGTGGTCACGCAAGACAAGACCACAACGATCTCGGCCAATATCGATGGCGGCCAGCCTTATCGGCGCAGCTTTGGCGACAACATTGTCTACACCGACTGGCATCGCGACAACTACTTTGTCGCCGTCAAGCAGCTGATTGACGACGGCCAGCGGGTCGGCATCGAATACGACCATCTCAACATTGAAGGCCTGCGCAAGCTCAAGGGCGCGCTGCCGGCCTGTGAATTCGTGGACATTGGCAACGCCGCGATGCGCCAGCGCATGATCAAGTCGCAAGAGGAAATCGCCTTCATCAAGGAAAGCGCCCGAGTGGCGGACGTCGGCGGTGCGGCCTGTGTCGAAGCCATTGGTGTCGGCGTGCCGGAATATGAAGTCGCTCTGCATTCGACGCAGGCGATGGTGCGCGAAATCGGCCAGAGCCTGCCCCATGTCGAACTGATGGATACCTGGACTTGGTTCCAGTCCGGCATCAACACCGATGGTGCGCACAACCCGGTGACCTCGCGCAAGATTGAGCACGGCGACATTCTCAGCCTCAACTGCTTCCCCATGCCGGCCGGTTACTACACGGCACTGGAGCGCACGTTGTTTGCGGAAGAGTGCTCGGATGCCCACTTGCACGCATGGCAGGTCAACGTGGAAGTGCATGAAGCGGGCCAGAAGCTGATCAAGCCTGGAGTCCGCTGCTGTGACATCGCCCACGAGCTGAACGAGATCTTTGCCAAGTACGATCTGCTGAAGTATCGCACCTTCGGCTACGGTCACTCCTTCGGCGTGTTGTCGCACTACTACGGTCGCGAGGCGGGCCTGGAATTGCGTGAAGACATCGAGACCGTGCTCGAGCCGGGCATGGTCGTTTCCATGGAGCCGATGATCATGATTCCGGAAGGCCAGCCCGGCGCCGGTGGCTACCGTGAGCATGACATTCTGGTGGTGACCGAGGATGGCAACGAAAACATCACCGGTTTCCCCTATGGGCCTGAGCACAACATCATCAAGGCGTAACGCAAAATCGAAGCTGTTAAGACTACGCCTGGCCGCCACCGAGATTGCAGTTTCTGCATCCGGTGGCGGCTTGGAAGGCCCATGTGAAAAGAGGATAAGAGCCGTAAATAGGCCACAAATCCCGGTGCAGCCAAGAATTGCGACAGGCTGGCAGTCCTCGGCAGGTTACAGACCACATACTGAGGCAAATCTGGCAACCATGATTTGCCTGCCCCCAGGTAAGGATGCAAGAGGAGATAGCAAATGGAATACGGAACAGCCCGAATCCCGCACGATAAACGTGAATATGGATTCTTTGATCAGGTAACCACGTGGTTTGGCTCGGGAGTCAACACCGGGTCGTGGTTTTTTGGCGGCATGGCGGCCGCTCTCGGACTGATGTTCGTGTGGCAGTATGCCTTCATCATTCTGCCATTCATGATGATCCCGTGGGCCATGGTCGGCTGGGTTGCGTGGCGCCATGGTGCCTCCACCGTGGCCACGGCGAGGCCGGCGCTTGGTATCCAGGGATCTCGCTTTGCTGGTATTGGCGAATTCTTCGGCATGATTGGTTGGCCGAGCGTGAATACCTTTATCGCGGCCATATCACTGACCTACGTATTCAAGCACATGTGGGGCTGGCCGGCCTATGGTGAACCGGGGGCAGCCTGGCCGATGATTCTGGGCATTGCCATCACAGCCGTTCTGCAGGGAGTGATCGTGGTCATAGGCCAGCGCGCAATCAAATACCTCGAGTGGGTTGCTGTAGTTCTGTTGATTGTGCTTGGCATCTGGGAAACAGTCGTTGTTCTGGAGCAATGGGATTATAGCCGGCTCATGACGGTAACCATGCCCGAGGCACAGCATTCGTGGCAGTTTTACGTGGATCTTGCTTTTGGCTTTTGCTGGGGCTGGGCCATGATTGGCGACTTCGGGCGACTTTCCAAAGGACCGGTAACCGCCACGGTTGGCAGTTGGCTCGGCATTAATCTGGGCCAGGGTTGGTTCATGCTGGTCGGGGCGCTGGGTGTCATCGGCGTGGTGATGACCACGGGTGTGTACGACCCCGGTGCTTCAGATCCCAGTTCGACCATCGCCGCGCTGGGCCTGGGCC
>DATGUT010000111.1:0-5235 GCA_035301185.1 Salinisphaeraceae bacterium | reverse complement strand
CGGTGTTCCAGTACATGCACCCGCCGACGGGCGCTGGTCAAACGGTGGAGGACGCGCGCCAGGCCACGGTCTGGATGCTGTTCCACTACGGCACCATGGGCTGGGCCATGTACGCCCTCATGGGTATTTCGCTGGGCTATTTCGCCTATAGACGCGGTTTGCCGCTGAGCGTGCGCTCAAGCCTGTTTCCGCTGTTCGGTCGCCGCATATTCGGCCCGCTCGGACACACCGTCGACCTGGCCGCGGTGCTCGGCACCATCTTCGGGATCGCGACGTCGCTTGGCATCAGCGTGGTTCAGCTCAACGTCGGCCTGGACATGCTGTTCGGCATTCCGGAGGGCCTGGCGGCCCAGATCGGGCTGGTCGTGGTCACGGTCATCATCGCCACGCTGTCGGCAGTCAGCGGGGTCGGGCGCGGCATTCGGCGGCTGTCCGAGCTCAACGTGGCGCTGGCGGTGCTGTTGGGCCTGTTCATCCTGGTGGCCGGAGAAACGGTATTCCTGCTCAATGCCTTGGTCGTCAATATCACCGACTACGTCAGCCGCTTCACGAGCATGGCAATGAATACCTTTGCCTTCGACCAGCCGAGCGACTGGATGAACAGCTGGACCCTGTTCTTCTGGGCCTGGTGGATTGCCTGGGCGTCTTTCGTCGGCCTGTTCCTGGCGCGCATTTCACGCGGGCGCACCATCCGCGAGTTCATTGCCGGCACGCTGATCATCCCCTTTCTCTACATCCTGATGTGGGCATCAATCTTCGGCAACACGGCCATCAATCTGGTGCGCCAGGGCCATATGGATTTTGCCCAGCTGACCGTGAACCACCCGGAACAGGGCTTTTACACGCTGCTGACGTATTTCCCGTTTTTCCCGCTGGTGGCCTTCGTGGCCACCATCGTCGGCTTGCTGTTCTACGTCACCTCGGCGGATTCCGGCGCGCTGGTGATGGGCAACCTGACCTCCCGGCTCAAGAACCCGCACGACGACGCCTCGATTCCGGTTCGCATTTTCTGGGCGGCCGCCACGGGGCTGCTGACCCTGGCCATGCTCATCGTCGGTGGCGTGGAAACGCTGCAAAACGCGACAATTATCATGGGCCTGCCCTTCGCCATCGTCATGGTGCTGCTCACCATCGGCCTGTACAAGGCGCTGCACGCCGACATTCTGGCCATCGACGGCAGCCGCCGCAGTTGGCCGGTGCTGCTCTCGGCCCGGGTCGGACGCGGCTCGACCGTCGCCACGACGACACCGGACTGGCAGACGCGCCTGCAGCACGCCCTGAGTACGCCCGACCGGGCGACGGTCTGCGGTTATTTGCGTGCAGAGGTCGTGGAGGCGCTCGCGGCCGTCAGCGACGCCATGCAGGCGCACGGGGTGGACAGCCGGATAACGGATCAATCCGACCGTGACGATGATCCCTTTGTCGAACTGGAGGTGCACGGCAAGAGCGAGGAGCCCTTTCTTTATCGGGTGGTGGTGCTGGCAGCCATGCAGGTCGACCCGCACAATCCGGGCCAGAGTGGACGCAGCTACTACCAGCTTGACATCGTGCTGCGCAACGGCGGCCAAGGCTACAATGTCATGGGCTATACGCGGGATCAGCTCATCCACGATGTGCTGGACCAGTACCAAAAGCACCAGGAATATCTGCGCCTGCGCATGACGCCAGGGCCAAATACATAGTCCGATCACTCAGCATTGATCTCGCGCGCAACAGATGCATATTAAACAGTGTGACCCGATTTCATTTGCCGAGGAAACATGATGCTCAATCCCAACCCACAGCAAGCGAGCGATCCGCAGCTGGCCGAACAGAAGCTGTACATCCACGGCCGGCACGTTGATGCCAGCAGCGGCCAGACCTTTGACACGATCAATCCGGCCACCGGCAAGGTGTTGGCTAAAGTGCAATGCGCCGTTGCCGATGACGTCGAGCGCGCGGTGCAGAGCGCCGCCGAGGGCCAGCGCGCCTGGGCCGCGATGACGGCGGTGGAGCGCGCGCGCATCCTGCGCCGGGCGGTGGACATTCTGCGCGAGCGCAATGACGAACTGGCCCGGCTGGAAACGCTGAACACCGGCAAGCCGTTGAGCGAAACGCGCGCGGTGGATATCGTCACCGGCGCCGACGTGCTGGAATACTACGCCGGTCTGGCGGTGGCCATCGAAGGCGAACAGGTGCCGCTGCGCGAGAGCAGCTTCTTCTACACCCGGCGCGAGCCGCTGGGCGTGGTGGCCGGCATCGGCGCCTGGAACTACCCGCTCCAGATTGCACTGTGGAAGTCCGCGCCCGCGCTGGCGGCGGGCAACGCCATGCTGTTCAAGCCGAGCGAGATCACGCCGCTGACCGCCATCAAGCTGGCCGAGATCTACACTGAGGCCGGCGTGCCCGACGGCGTGTTCAACGTCATCCAAGGGCTGGGCCACGAGGTCGGCCCGCTTTTGACCGAACATCCGGTTATCGAAAAGATCTCCTTTACCGGCGGCGTGGTCACGGGCAAGCAGGTGATGGCCTCGGCAGCATCGTCCTCGCTCAAGGACGTGACCATGGAGCTGGGCGGCAAATCGCCGCTCTTGATCCTGGACGATGCCGAGCTCGATCAGGCCGCCGACATCGCCATGATGGCCAATTTCTACAGCGCGGGCCAGGTCTGCACCAATGGCACACGCGTGTTCGTGCCGCGCGCCATGCTGGCCGATTTCGAGGCGGCCATCGAAAAGCGCGTCGCGCGCATCCGCATCGGTGATCCGCTCGATCCCAAGACCAACTACGGCCCCATGAGCAGCTTTGGCCACATGGAAAAGGTCTTGTCCTACATCGACTCGGGCAAGCGGGAAGGCGCGCGCCTGGTCACCGGCGGCGGCCGCGTCACCGATGCAGCGCTGGCCGACGGCGCCTACGTGCAGCCGACGGTGTTTTCCGACTGCAGCGATGACATGGCCATCGTGCGCGAGGAAATCTTCGGGCCGGTGATGAGCATCCTGGCCTATGACAGCGACGACGAGGCTGTGCGCCGCGCCAACGATACGGTCTACGGCCTGGCCGCGGGCCTGGTCAGCCGCGACATCAACCGCGCCCACGGCCTCATCCACCGGCTGCAGGCCGGCATTTGCTGGATCAACACCTGGGGCGACTCCCCCGCGCAAATGCCGGTGGGCGGCTACAAGCAGTCCGGCGTCGGGCGCGAAAATGGTATCGAGGCGCTGAAAAACTACACCCGCACCAAATCGGTGCAGGTTGAAATGGCACCGTTCGAATCGGTTTTCTGAACGAGCGGCGCCAGCGCGATCAACCCATGCCACCATGCAACGTGACCAAGCGGGATGAGTAACAGCAACGAATACGATTACATCATTATCGGCGCCGGCTCGGCGGGCGGCGTGCTGGCCGCGCGCCTCACCGAGGACGCTGGCACGAGCGTGCTGCTGCTGGAAGCCGGCGGACCGGACTACCGCCTGGATTTTCGCACCCAGATGCCGGCAGCCTTGTCCATGCCGATCCAGGGCCGACGCTACAACTGGGGCTACCTGACCGATCCCGAGCCGCACATGAACAACCGCCGCATGGATTGCAGCCGCGGCAAGGGGCTGGGCGGCTCCTCGCTGATCAACGGCATGTGTTACATCCGCGGCAACGCCATGGATTACGACAATTGGGCCGAGACGGAAGGGCTGGAGCACTGGAACTATGCCCAGTGCCTGCCGTATTTTCGCAAGGCCGAGACCCGCGACATCGGCGCCAACGACTATCACGGCGACTCCGGCCCGCTGTTCGTGACCACGCCCAAGGCCGACCACAGCGAGCTGTTCGACGCCATGGTCAGCGCCGGCGTCGAGGCCGGTTATCCGCGCACCGAGGACCTCAACGGCTACCAGCAGGAAGGCTTTGGGCCGATGGATCGCACCGTCACCGCCCGCGGCCGGCGCTGCAGCACCGCGCGCGGCTATCTGGACAAGGCCGTGCGCCAGCGCCCCAACCTGACCATCATCACCCGCGCCACCACCGATCGCATTCTGTTCGACGACAAGCGTGCCATCGGCGTGGCCTGGCTGGAAGGCAGCAGCGACAAGCAGGCACACGCCCGGCGCGAGGTGCTGGTCTGCAGCGGCGCCATTGCCTCGCCGCAATTGCTGCAGCGCTCCGGCGTCGGTCCGGCCAATCTCTTGCGCGAGCTGGACATCCCGCTGGTGCTCGACCTGCCCGGCGTCGGCGAGAACCTGCAGGACCATCTGGAAATGTACATCCAGTATCAGTGCAACAAGCCGGTATCCATCGCCCCGGCGCAGAAGTGGTACCGCAAGCCGCCCATCGGCGCCGAATGGCTGTTCATGGGCACCGGCCTGGGCGCCAGCAACCAGTTCGAGGCCGGCGGTTTCATCCGCACTCACGACGAGTTCGAATGGCCCAACATCCAGTACCACTTCCTGCCGCTGGCGGTGAACTACGACGGTACCAACCCCATCACCATCCACAGCTTCCAGATGCACGCTGGCTCCATGCGTTCGCCCAGCCGCGGCCGCGTGCGCATCACCTCGCGCTCGCCGCACGAGCATCCGAGCATCCTGTTCAACTACATGGCCGAAGAGCAGGACTGGCGGGAGTTTCGCGCCGCCATCCGCATCACGCGGGAAATCGCCCGCCAACCGGCGCTGGAGCCTTATCTGGGTGATGAAATCATGCCCGGCAAGAATGCCACCAGCGACGCCGACCTGGATGCCTTCGTGCGCCAGTATGCGCAAACCGCCTACCATCCTTCCTGCAGCAACAAGATGGGGCCGGCATCCGACGGCATGGCCGTGGTCGACGGCCAGGGCCGCGTCCACGGGCTGGAAGGCCTGCGCGTCATCGACTCTTCGATCATGCCGCTGATCCCCACCGGCAACCTGAATGCACCGACCATCATGATGGCCGAGAAACTGGCCGACACCCTCCGCCAGCGGGAGCCCCTGGCGCCGTCCGCAGCGCCCTACTACCGGGCCGATGGCGCACCAACCCGCAACCAGAATGGACAATGATGCGATGCTCGCTTCCATGTTACGGCGTCGCTGCATGTACGCGCGGGCGATACGCATCGCGCTGTTACCCTTAGAGCCTTTCTCGCATTTCCCGATCCGCACAGCAGCGGCCATTTTGCTGCAAGACAAGGCGCGACGAGCGCCTTGTAGCAGCGCTGCATAAGCAAGCGGTAATGCCGTATTGCGCCAAAATGGCCTCGCCCCAGAGGGTTGCTGCCTAAAA
>DATGUT010000110.1:0-7786 GCA_035301185.1 Salinisphaeraceae bacterium | reverse complement strand
AGTGGATCATATCGCGAATGGGTGCCTCGTCATCGACAATCAATATGTGCGCTTGCGCCATGATCGCTTCCCCTCTGCTGCTGCCGTCAAGATGGATCGGCCAGGGCCACGGCAAGAATTTCCTTCGCATTCGCCGGCAAGTCCTGCCCCGCAAGCCGCTTCAGCTCTGCACGCATGGGTTGTGCCTGCGCCGGCACATGACGTCGCCAAGCCGTCATCAAACCAGCCAGACTGGCACTCATTTGCGGGTTGAAAGCGTCGATGCGTTCGATTTCCCGGCCCAGCAGGCGATAGCCGGATCCATCAGCCTGGTGAAATGCTGGCAAGTTGCCACGCGCAAAGCCGGCCAGCAGCGCGCGGATGCGATTCGGATTGGTAAAGTCGAAGCGCTCATCCGCCAGCAGTTCCTCGATAACGGCAAGCGCATCCGGGCGCCGGGCGCTGGCCTGCAGCTGCAGCCATTTGTCCATGACCAGCGGATAGGCCGTCCACTGCTGCGCAAAATCGGCCATGAGGTCATGGCGCAGCTTTCCTGGCAGGTCGTTCAGGGCGCGCAGGGCATGCATGCGTTCGGTCATGTTGTCGGCATTCTGGTACAGGTGCTGCGCGCGTGCGCCGCTGCGTTCCAGGCCGAGCGCCGCCAGCAGCGATAAACTGACGCCCAGCACCCGGCGCCGGCCGGCTTCTCGTGGCGTGAATTCATAACCACCGCTTGCCATGTGTGCATCTGCCAGCGCTTCGAGCCGGTCGCCAAACTGCGTGGCGATTTGTTGGCGCAGCGCAGCGCGCGCCGCGACGATGGCATGCATGTCCATCCTGACGAATTGTTCGCCGATGCGGGCCGCGCTCGGCAGGGTCAGCATTTCCGCCAGCAACGCCCGGTCGCCTGGCGGCTCCTGCAGCAGCGTGTCGATGGCATCGAGCAGCGCTGCACCCGCGGCAATTGCGGGCGCGCCGCTGCTGCGGGCGCGGGCATCGGCCACCAGCGTCTGCAGATACAGCTGCTGCGCCGCGTCCCAGCGGGCGACGGCATCGTCGTCGTGGGCCATGAGGCGTGCCAATTCCGCGTCACTGTAGGCGTAATCGAGCTTGACCGGCGCCGTGAAGCCGCGCAGCAATGACAACGTCGGGCGCTGCGATACATGGTCGAAGGTCCATTCCTGCTGCGGCTGGTTCAAGCGCAGCAAGGCGGGCTCGGCCAGGCGCCTGCCGTCGGCGCCAAGCAGCGCCACCCGCAGCGGCAGATCCAGCGCCTGCTTGTGCGCCTGTCCCGGTGTGGCCGGCGTATGCTGCGTGAGTTTCAGCTGCAGGCGCTCGTGTGCCTCGTCATACGTGGGCTGCACGCTGACCGTGGGCGTGCCGGCCTGCGTATACCAAAGCCGGAACTGCTGCAGATCAAGGCCAGTTGATTCCTCCATCGCAACCACGAAATCCTCGATGGTGACGGCCTCGCCATCGTGCTTGTGGAGATAATGTCGCACAGCCTTGACGAAGGCTTTCCAGCCGGCCAATTGCGCCTGCATGCGGATCAGTTCAGCACCCTTGTGGTAGATCGTGATGGTGTAGAAATTATCCATCTGCACATAGGATTCCGGACGCACCGGGTGGGCGCGCGGCCCTGCATCCTCGGGAAACTGCAAGTCGCGCAGCAGCCGCACCTGGGCGATGCGGGTCGCGCCCGGTGAGCCGTGTTCGATGGCGAAAGCGTGCTCGCGGAACACGGTCAGGCCTTCCTTGAGCGACAACTGGAACCAGTCGCGGCAGGTGACCCGGTTGCCCGTGTAGTTGTGAAAATACTCATGCGCGACGACATCACGCACCAAGGCAAAATCCGCGTCCGTGGCGGTATCCTTATGGGCGAGGATGCAGGCCGTGTTGAATATGTTCAGACCCTTGTTCTCCATCGCGCCCATGTTGAAGCTGCCGACGGCGACGGCGACATGGCTTGCGAGATCATATTCCAGGCCGAAGGTCTGTTCGTCCCACGCCATCGCCTGCTTGAGCGAGGCCATGGCGTGCTGGCATTGCGCTTCATTGCCGCGCTCGGTGTACAGGCGCAGATCGATTTCGCGCCCAGACAGCGTCGTGTAGCTGTCGCGGATCATGCCCAGATCACCGGCCACCAGCGCGAACAGGTAGCAGGGCTTGGCGTAAGGATCTTGGTACACGGCGTAATGGCGCTCGTCGTCGACATCGCCGCTGGCAATGCAGTTGCCGTTCGACAGCAACACCGGATGGGTGACCTTGTCTGCTTCGATGCGGGTGGTGTAGCGCGCCATCACATCCGGGCGATCCGGAAAATAAGTGATGCGCGAAAAACCCCTCGCCTCGCATTGCGTGCAGAGAATGTCGCCGGAGCGATACAGACCTTCCAGCGCCAGATTGTGTTCGGGGTCGATGCGATTTTCGATACGCAGGGAAAAAGCCTGCGGCGGCTGCTCGATCACCAGCGAGTGGTCATCCTGGCGGTATTCGTCGCCAGCCAGCTCGCGCCCGTCCATGGCAACGCGACGCAAAGCCATGCTGCGGCCATCGAGCTGCATGGGCGCAGCACCCGCCGCTGCCGCGGGATTGCGGCGCACACTATAGACGGCACACACGTCGGTATGGGTTGCACGAATATCAAAAGACAGGTCGACCGCATCGATGAGATACGCCGGCGGCTGGTAGTCGGCGAGGAATTTTCGCGTGACTCGCGTCTTCGTCATGGTTAATCCGATTTGCTTGCTGAACAATTGCCTGTCAGACCGTATCAGCCGGAACAGCGTTTGGAATCAGGCCGCTGTCGTGCAGAGCTTGGTGCATGAAAGCGCCGACCTCTGTTTCGCGGCGAATGCTCAGGTGCGAGCCCTGATACCAGTGCATGGATGGCTCGCCCCAGTGCCGCCACAAGGCGAGTGCCTGTTGCGGCGGGATCATTTGATCACCGGTCGCGGCAAAAATATAACGCCGTTCGGGCGCCACCCGCACCGGCAGATGCAAGGGCGAGATGGGCGCCATGACTTGGCTGACCCAATCTTCATACAAGCCGCAGGCAGCAAAATAATGCTTGTCCGCCAGCGGCATGTGATGCCACAGCACTGCCGGGATATCGGCCAGCGGAATGCCGGCAATGACGCAGGCCAGGGCCGGCTCGAACGCGGCCAGTAACGCAGCATTATACCCGCCCAGGCTATAGCCCAGCACACCGATGCGGGGCACTTCATAATGGCTGCGCAGCCAGGCCAGACACCGGCGCAAATCCCACAACGCTTGGCTTTGGGCATGGAAGATCTCGGAGAGCGAGCCATCGAGATACAGCCCGCCGGATACGAATGTGGCACGGCGCGGGCCATGCAGTGGCAGGATCGGCATGAGCAGATTCAAGCCGAGTTGATGATGCAGATAGGCAACCCGAAACAGTGACAAATCCAGACCTGGCGTGCCCATTTGGTAGCCATGGATGCATAACAGCCAGGGACGCGCCTTGTCGCTGTGGTGGAAAATGCGGGCGTACATGCGTTGATTGGCGCGCCGGGCAAGCCAGCGCGCAGCGCCGGGCATTTCCTCGGCCGGCCTGTAGTCACTGGCAAAGGCAACCCAGTCGAAGCGGTGGCCACGGGCGCGCGCCTGTTCAACAACAACCGATTGTGGCAGCGGCGGCATCGGCTGCAGTGCAGTCGGAGTCTGAGCCGAGCCTTGTCTTGCAGTCAGATCCTGCAGGCTTTGCAGTTCCGCTTTTTCCCGCTGCACCGCCTGCCCGCGCGGGATGTGTACAGTGGCTTGGAAAAAGCCCAGCAAGGCGTTGTCCTGCATCGCCTTCGCAGCCAGCATCAGTGTCATGTGGCGCTCCGGCATGGCGGCGGGAACAACCGCCTGCTGCAGGCTCATGTAGCCACCGACCAGGGCGCTGCCCAGGCCCAGCACGAGCAGCAGCAGGCTGGCGAGCGCCCCCAGCCACCAAGCCAGGATCACGGCCAGCGGCATGCTGAGGAACGCGCTCAGCGTCAGCCAATAGTTGACGCGCTGGTCGCCCGGCCACAACAACAGCGCCGTGCCCGCCGCCAACAGGACCAGCGCCGGCGGGCAGACCAGCGCCGCGATGACCACGCCGCTGTGCCACCCCCAGTACAGCCACAGCAGGCCGTTGGCGATCGGCAACAGGCCTGGCAGTGGCCAGCGGGGCTGGCGGCGCATGCGGCACGGGGATGTGGAACTCATGATGCCGGTGCTACAACCAGAGTAAGGCCGCAATGCCCAGGGTCAGCACGATCGCCAAAACCTGGAACCACTGCGCATAGCGCTGCTGCGGATGGCGGCGCGTGGCCAGCCAGGCAGTGCCCGCAGCAATGATGGCCAGCACGAGAAACATCACCGTCAGCGTGATCACGGTGCGCAGTTCGTCGTCGGAGTCCAGCAGCTGCTCCTGATAGGGGATCAGCATGGCGCTTACCGCCACCCAGGAAGCAGCGATCATCGCCACGACGGCGAACCAGAGCCAGTTGATCACGAACAGAAGTTTCACCTGCCCTCCCCAGCGCCGATGCAGTTGTATTGAAAAAACCTGTCCATTCTCATTATGGTAAGAGGACGATCCAAGCAACGTCCATGCATGCCTGAAAACAAGCAACCCCGCGTCGTCTTTTCCCACGGCCAGGAAAGCGGCCCCTGGGGCAGCAAGATCAACCATCTTGCCGCCATTGCCCGCGACTGCGGCTATGCCGTGGACAGCATTGACTATCGCGGCATACAAGCCGCCGCAGCGCGCGTGCAGCATCTGCTCGAAGCGCAGCCCGCGGGCGCACCGCTGGTGCTGTATGGCTCCAGCATGGGCGGCTACGTCGCCGCCATGGCCTGTGCACAGTTGCGCCCGGACGGCCTGTTCCTGCTCGCGCCGGCGCTGTATCTGCCCGGCTATCCGGGCGACCCGACCGCCTGCCCCACCAATACCGTCGTGGTCCACGGTTGGGGCGACGACGTGGTCCCGTGCGAGCAAAGTCTGCAGTTCGCACACCCGCGCCGAGCGCGGCTGCACCTGGTGGACGACGGCCATCGGCTGGTCGACAGCCTGGAGTTCATCGGCAACTGTTTCGAACGCCAGCTGCGCGATCTGCTGGCGGCGCATCAAGCTGCTTGATATGCCCTGATTGCCTGTACGCATTCACGAATCAGCGCCGGGCCGCGATAAACCAGGCCACTGTAGATTTGCACGGCACTGGCGCCGGCTTCGAGCTTGGCCACGGCCGCTTCGCCGCTGACAATGCCACCGACGCCGATGATCGGCACGGCACCGTCCAGGCAGGCCGCCAGCTGGCGAATGACGCGGGTTGCCGGCGTGGCCAGCGGCGCACCGCTGAGACCGCCAGCCTCGGCGCGCCAGCGGGCGGGAACTTGGTCGCGCTCGATGGTGGTGTTGGTGGCGATCGCGCAGTCAACCCCGTGCGCGACCAGGCGCTCGGCGACGGCTGCGAGCGCGGCTTCGTCGAGATCGGGCGCAATCTTGACCGCCAAAGGCACGCGCCGGCCATGTTGCTGTGCCAGCTGATCGCGCTTGCTCATGAGTTGCCCAAGCAGCTCGTCCAGCGCACTGTCGGCCTGTAGATCGCGCAGGCCCTTGGTGTTGGGCGAGGAGATGTTGACCGTGATATAGGAAGCCAATTCGTACACCGCCGCCAATCCGGCAAGATAATCGGCGATGGCCTGCTCCGGCAGCGTATCGGCATTGCGCCCGATATTGATGCCGAGCACGCAGCCGTGGCGGCTTGCACGCACGCGCTCACGCAGCGCTTCGACGCCGTCATTGTTAAACCCCAGGCGATTGATCAGCGCCTGCTGCTCCGGTAGGCGGAACAGGCGCGGCCGCGAATTGCCCGGCTGCGGTCGCGGTGTGACCGTGCCGATCTCGATAAAACCGAAACCAAGCCCGGCCAAGGCATTGATGGCGACGCCATTCTTGTCCAGCCCAGCGGCCAATCCGACAGGATTGGGCAACTCCAGCCCCATGATGTGGGTTGGGCAGGCCGGCACCCGATTACCATAGATGTTGCGGGTGACAACACCGGAACGGCTCAGAGCCGCCAGGGTCAGGTCGTGCGCGCATTCGGCATCGAGGGCAAACAAAGCGGGGCGCACCCATTGATACATGGTTCAAGTCCTTGGTTTTGTGCCATTACTATCTGATTTTGGCTCGCGCACCAAAGCTATTTCACGCAGCACACTGGTGGCATAGCCGCCGCGCGGCAGGCGGAATACGAGTTGCAGGCAGTCGTCGCCCTGCCACTGCCAAGTGAGCGCCCGCACCGGCATGCGCAAGGCGCGGCGTGCCGCCCTGACCCGCGCCGCGCGCAGGCCATCGATGAGATCGGCATGCATCGCCAGCACGGTTTGCTCCAGCTGCAGGGCGCGGCCGCTGGCAACGTTGCCGCCGGGCATGCCCGGCAGCGGCCCGCTGGGGTGAACATCGAACGCGGCGAGACGTTGCTGCAGTTGCCCGGCATCGGCGTTCGCCGCACTGAACAGGCTGCGTGAGCCGTCGAGCATGACCGCCTCGCCCGGCAGGATGCGATTCCAGCTGCCGTCCTGGACGCGGGCATTGAGCAGGACGTTGAACAGGAAGGAGCGCGCCGCGGACAAGGCCAGGCTGCGCTTTTCGCGGCGCAGGCGCAAGCCCGAAAACAGGATGTGCGCCAGCTCCAGATTGCGCCCGTCGCGGCCAAAGCGCTGGGCGGCAAAATAATTCGGCACGCCATCGCTTGCAATGCGGGCAAGATCGGCTTCGATTTCGGCATGATCGCCGCTGATACCGCGCAACTTCAAGACAAATCCATTGCCACTATGGGCGCCGCGCCGCAGCTTGCGGCCATGGCGCCGCTGTTCCAGGATGCGCAGGTTGGCGCCCGGTGGCACCTCCAGCGCTTCGGCAGCCAACACAGCATTGCCGCGGCTGCTGGGCCAGGGCACTGAAAACCATTGCCGGGTGATGGCGTGGCGATCCTTGAGACCGGCAAAACCAACATCGCGCGGCGCCGCCTGCGCCGCCCCGGCCAGTGCCTGGGCAACTCGGTGGGTGGTCAAATTGGTCTTTTCCACCGCCAGCCACAAATGCTCGCCTGCGCCGCTGGGCTCGATCGGGCAGTGTTCCACGACCTGAAAATCCTGCGGCTCACACCGGATGAGCGCGCGTGCCGCGGGCAGGCTGCCGCGGGCGTAGGCAAACAAGGCCATGTCAACCGCAACGGGTGCCTTCGCCACGGTGTTATTCGCCATCCTGTGCGATCGCGTTGGCTGTGTCTTCGCTGTTGGTTTTGTCTTTTCTGGAGCCGCCGACGATGAAATAAAAGGTTTCGCCTTTCTTGATCATGTTGTTGTCGGAGCGCGCCCGACCCACCATGGCTTCGTCACCAGATTTCAGATCCTCGATTTCAGCGGCCAGCGCGTCGTTGCGCTCCCGGGCTTGATCAACCGCCGACTGCAGCTCTGCCTTCTCCTGCTGCAGCCGATGCACTTCCGCCATGCTTCCGCGGCCGATCCAAAGCCGGAACTGCAGCCCAATCATGAGCAGAATCAAGACAACAAGCAGCACGCGGAACAGAGAAAAACCCTGCCGCACGGTCGGCATTTGCCGTTGTACTGATTGTTGGAGTTCCTTGCGCAAGTTGGTGCGGTGGCAATGAATCAGGTTATATATTAAATGCCTTGCGGCCAGGATACACGGCGCGGTTGCCGAGTTCCGCCTCGATCAGCAGCAGCCGATTGTATTTGGCCAGGCGATCGGAGCGCGACAGCGAGCCGGTCTTGATCTGGGTCG
>DATGUT010000109.1:0-5093 GCA_035301185.1 Salinisphaeraceae bacterium | reverse complement strand
CAATCCCTGCAAATGGCGCATCGCGGTTATGTGCTCGCCGGCGGCGAAAACCGCTACGAGGGCAGCGGGCGCGAGATGCTCGAAAATCCGGAAATCGGGCAGATTTACCTGGGGGGTTGAACATGGCGCAAGCAAGCAAACAATTGTCGCAGGACGCCGCGCCCGCCGACTCCATGGCACACGCATCAGCGGCGGAACCATCGTCCACGCTGGGTCGGCGCATTCGCAGAGCGGTCGGCAGCCGCCCCTTCGTGTGGGCGATTCTGCTCGCGATCCTCGCCTTGTTCTGGGTCATCGGGCTGGCTCGCGGCCTGAGTGTGTCGAATCTGCTTTCGCTTACGGTATGGGGCATCTCGCTGGGCGGCATTTTTGCGTTGGGCAGCGTTGGCCTGACGTTGACCTATGGCGTGCTCAAGTTCCCCAATTTCTCGCATGGCGCGCTCATCACCATTGGCGCCTACATTGCCTTTGAGGTGATCCGGCTGGTGCCGAACAGCCTGCCGCTGCGCCCATTGTCGTTCGGCTGGGAGTTCCTGCTTGGACTGGCAGTCTGCATGCCAGTGACCGGCCTCGTGGCCGTCATCTGTGACCGCTTGGTCTTCCGCCACCTGCGCAACCGCGGTTCGTCCATCGTGCTGTTTGCAATGGCTTCGCTGGGGCTCGCATTCGTGCTGCGCAGCCTGCTGTATCTGATCTGGGGTCCCGAATTCCGCTTTTATTATCATGGTCGCGCCAATCCAGCACTGCAGCTGCCCATGGGTGTGCATGTGCAGGCCGACAAGTTTTTTGTCCTGGGTTTGGCTCTGGTGCTGGTGACCCTGCTGTTTTTGCTGCTCTCGCGCACCAAGATGGGCAAGGCCATGCGTGCCACGGCCGATAATCCGGATCTGGCCATGGTGCGTGGCATCGATACCGAACGCATTATCGCCTGGACGTGGATGATTGGCGGCGGTCTTGCGGCTTCGGGCGGCGTCTTGTTCGGGCTCGCTTCGCAGCTGCGCCCTGAGATGGGCTTTGTCAGCATCCTGCTGCCGGTTTTTGCGGCCGTGATTCTGGGCGGTATCGGCAATGCCTTCGGTGCATTGGTTGGTGCTCTGGTCATCGGCATCGCCTGGCAGTTGACTGCCGCCGCCACGGATCCTACCTATGGGCCAGGGGTTGCGTTTGGCATCATGATCTTGATCCTGGTGATACGCCCGCAGGGCCTGTTCGGCGGTGAGGGGGTCTAGCCATGGATCACGCAAGTCTGTTTCGAGCCGTTTTCCTCATTGTCCCATGCGCCCTGGCGTGGCTGGTCATCCTGCGCATGCGCATGCTTTGGCGCCTGCCGCTCGCCATCGTGCTCGGCGTGGTGGTGGCGTTTGCCCTGACCGCGCTGCTGTCGCGCGGGGATTTGACCTACCTGGTGAGCTTTTCCACCATGGCCGGCATTTACGCCATCCTGGCGTTGGGACTGAACAGTCAGTGGGGCTACAACGGCCACTTGAACTTCGGGGTCGTCGGCTTTTTCATGTTGGGCGCGTTCACCACCGCGTTGTTTACCTCGACCATGCCGACGGGGCTGATGGCCCAGTATTCGCAGCAAGCGTTCGGTTTGAGTTGGCCGTTTCTGGCTGGTGTCATCATCGCCGCCGTCGTGTGTGGTGTGGTCGGATTTCTGATAGCCGTGCCGATTTTGCGCTTGCGCGTCGACTTCCTCGCCATTGCGACCTTGGGCATTGCGGAAATCATTCGCCTGATCTTTCAGAATGAACGTTGGCTCGCGAACGGCCCGCAGCCGATGCGCGGCGTGCCGCAACCACTGGTTTGCCTGTTTGATCATCCCGTCTCCTGTGGCGACTGGGTGCCGGGCCCGATACTGGCGTTCTTCGATCCCATGCTGCCGCGCGACTACGGCTACCTTTATCTGGTCATCGTTGCCTTGGTGGTTGCGGTTTGCTATATCGCGCTGGAAACGGCACTGCACTCACCCTGGGGGCGGGCGTTGCGCGCGGTGCGCGACGAGGAAAATTCGGCCGCCATGAGCGGCAAGTATGTCACCGGCTATCGCATCCAGGCATTTGTTGTCGGCTGCGTGGTGATGGGCATTGGCGGTGCTCTTTATGCTCATTACGTGACCAGCATCGACTACAGCCACTTCCTGCCGCTATTCGGCACCTTCATCGTGTGGGTCATGCTGATGTTTGGCGGCAGCGGCAACAACCGGGGCGCTTTGCTTGGTGCCTTTGTGGTATGGGCCGTATGGGTGGGTACTTCATTCCTGGCCAACGCGTTGCAGCCTGTGTTGAGCGTGGTATCGCCCGTGTTGGCGGAGCGCAGCCAATACATCCGCTGGCTGCTGGTGGGCCTGCTCCTGCTCGTAATCGTGCTGTTTCGGCCGAATGGCCTGCTCAAGGAAGAGAAGATCGTATCGGGCTATTTGCGGAAGCTTTGAGCAAAGCGCGCGGGCTCGTGCCAGCAGTGCGATTGGTTGAGGTGAAGCGACCCTTCAACATACGTTATATTGAAGGGCCGCCGTGAAAGCCTTCCACGACTGAATCAGATTCGTGGCCTAACTGTAAAGATCCATTGGAATATTTTCTGCCGGCCAGGTCTTGGCGGTCACGTAGTCACCGTTTCGGACTTCAAAGATGTCATAAGGCGTGACCACGTCGCCCAGCTCGTCGAAATCGACCGGGCTGGAAGCGCCGGTAACATTCAGCTCCTTGCCCTGCTTGATCAGCTCCATGGCTTTGTGGATGCCTTCCTGCGAACCGATGGTGACTTCTTCCCCGGGCGGGTTGGCGATCGAGCGCAGCTGATCGCGGATGACGCTGCCATTGATTTCGCTGGCATCGGTAATATCGCCCTTGACGATCGCCTGCGCCAGGGCCAGGCCGACAACGGCGGCGCCGTCGTAGGTGTTGGACGTGAACGGCGGGATGCGATCGTGCTGATATACGGTCTCGGTATAGTTTTCCTTGAAAGCCTTGTAACCGGCCGCCTCCAGGTCAACACCGGGCGCTGTGCCCCAGGTGCCGTTTATGGTGTCCGCGCCGACGGCCGAGATGACCTCTTCAGCCTTGTTGCCGTCGGTTAACTGCCAGGTGGTGAAATCGAAGATGTCGCGCGATTCCTTTAGCACCACCGCCGTGTGGGCCGGGTAGTCAGGCAAGAACAGCAATTCCGGATCGCCTCTGAGTGCGGTGGTCAGCTGTGATTTATAAGTAGGTTGCACTTTCTCGGGGTGTGGCACCTGCGCCAGTATCTTACCGCCCATCGCCTCGAATGCCTTGGCGAAGGAATTGGAAAGCCCCTGTCCGTATGGGTTGTTGACGTATACGGTGGATGCGGTTTTGAACTTGCGATCCTCGATGATCTGGCCGGTGGCCAGCTGCGCCGCCACCTTGCCCTGCAGCAGATCCGACGGACTGGTGCGAAACAGCAGGTCACGGTCCTCATCTTCGGGCAAAACGGAAACCAGCGGCGACGTGGTGCCGTAGCCCATTTGCAGCACCTGTGACGGCAGCGTCGCCGAGGTGGCGACGGCGACCGTTACGCCACTGGACCAGCAGCACAGAACGCTTGATACACCATTGGCCTCGATGAGTTGCTTGGCGGCGGCAATGCCGGGGGTCGGCAGGGTGTTGCTGTCCTCAGTATAAAGTTTCTTGACGATCGGGCCGCCCAAGATA
Organism: Salinisphaeraceae bacterium; assembly: GCA_035301185.1. Lineage (GTDB taxonomy): Bacteria > Pseudomonadota > Gammaproteobacteria > Nevskiales > Salinisphaeraceae > DATGUT01. The sequence goes on along the minus strand of DATGUT010000109.1, from coordinate 1,419 downwards.
TCCTCTGCCGCCTGGTTGATCTGGTCGATGGCCAGCTGCGCGGCGTCCCGGTAGAAAACCCCGAACTCGCCGGCCGAGCCGGTAAACGGCGCCACCATGCCGATGCTGGCCTGTGGCGGTGCGGCGGCATGCGCCCGGCGAAGCCCGAGCGGGCTGCCCAGAATCGCGGTGCTGCCCGCGATGGCGCCGGTGGCCAGCACGAATTTGCGGCGGCTGAGCAGGGAATAAGAGCTTTGATCAGACATTGTCATTCTCCTCACGGTTATGCTTTTCTCGCGTGTCAGATGTGCGCGGCACACTCTTGTGTTTTCTGTCTCGCGCAGATTGAGCAACGGACGCATGCGGCCGGGCCGGTAATGCAATGCCGCGCAGCAACTGGCGATGGCACCTGCGTGCCGCAAGCACGATCATGACAGCTTGGCAAAGTCTTGTCCAATCGAAGTGCAATCTATTGATAGTAAACATAAACCAATGATATCCGTAGAAATGCGGCGAGTGTTGTCTGGCTGGCAATGGAAATCACGACCCGATCAGCAGAAGTCAGGCCGGATTATGCCTGGACATCTTGGGCCGGCCAGCAGCGCGCTGATCGGCTGCTGTTTCTTGGGCAGCACTGGATGCCCGAGCGCGCGCAATGGCCAGTCGCATGTTTGCAGGTTGATGATATTTGGGTAAAAAAGCCTGGCTGGGCAAGCAGAAAAAAGATGCTCGCCGGGCCTGCTGGTGCCGTTTGTTGCGATCATGGTTGACATGACGCTCGCCAGCGCAAAGAATACGCGGCTTGATGCGCGGAGGGATACCCAAGCGGTCAAAGGGAACAGACTGTAAATCTGTCGGCTCAGCCTTCGGAGGTTCGAATCCTCCTCCCTCCACCAGTCAAAGTGGTTCGCCAGCGTGCAACAATAACGTTGTTGCAGTTACATTTGGGCGCGGGCGGTGCAATGTGGCAGGGTTCTTGCAAGCAAAGCGGGCGTAGTTCAATGGTAGAACCTCAGCCTTCCAAGCTGATGATGCCGGTTCGATCCCGGTCGCCCGCTCCACGTTCGCGCTATAATGGCGCGACCTGCCCAAGCTTGCAGGAGCGGTTCGCGACGACAGCAGGAATATAAGGATATTGCCCATGTAGCTCAGTGGTAGAGCACTTCCTTGGTAAGGAAGAGGTCACCGGTTCAAGTCCGGTCATGGGCTCCATTCATTCAATCTCAGGTTTGGTGACAGACTCGGCTGCAACGGTCGGTTTGTTGAGTATTCAAAGCGGAAAACAACAGGGCGAAAGCATGTCCAAGGAAAAGTTTGATCGTAGCAAGTCCCACGTCAACGTTGGTACGATTGGCCACGTAGACCATGGCAAGACCACGCTGACGGCGGCGCTGACGGTTGTTGCGGCGAAGGCGTATGGTTCAGACGCGCGCGCATTTG
>DATGUT010000108.1:0-4505 GCA_035301185.1 Salinisphaeraceae bacterium | reverse complement strand
AAACCGGCGCCCAGGCTCTGCGTGATGAACTCAAGCGCCTGAAACAGGTGGAGCGCCCGCGCATCGTCGCTGCCATCGAAGAGGCGCGCGCTCACGGCGACCTCCGGGAAAATGCCGAGTACCACGCTGCCAAGGAAGAGCAGGGCTTTGCTGAAAGCCGCATCGCCGAGATCGAAAGCAAGCTGGCTACGGCGCAAATCATTGATGTGGCGCGGGTTGGCGCACAAGCCAATGGTAGGGTGGTTTTTGGCGCCACGCTGGATCTGGCGGACGAAGACACCGGCGACGAATTCACCTATCAGATCGTGGGTGAAGACGAGGCCGATATAAAGCAGGGCCTGCTGTCATTCGCCTCGCCCATTGCGCGCGCCCTGATCGGCAAGACCGAGGGTGACGTAGTGGAAGTGGCGGTGCCCGGTGGCAAACGCACGCTGGAGATCCTCGAGGTGCGCTACGGCTAGGCGCGGCTATTCCTCCTCAGGACGAGGCCGATACAGGGTCGCGGTATGGCCGATCTGCTGCACGCAGGCCGCCTCCAGTTCAGCACACAGCGTGGTGATTTGTGCGCGCCGTTCAGCCCGTGTATCGGTGCTGAACTTTATCTTGACCAGTTCGTGATCGAACAAGGCGCGGTCGACCTCCGCCGCCACGGCGTCGGTCAGACCGGCGGCACCAGTTTGCACGATGGGCTTCAGGTGATGGGCCTGCTTTTTCAGGATTCGGCGTTCGGCGGCTGGTAATGGCAATTGCATGGCATGCACTCAACGATTGGCAAGGGCGATTATAGGTCATGAGCAAACGCAGCGAAACGCGGCGCTGGCTGCAGCGGCATCGCCGTGACCCCTATGTTCGCGCTGCACAGGCGGATAATTATCGCTCGCGCGCGGTCTACAAGCTGGCGGAAATAGCCACCAAGTCTCGGTTGCTGCAAGGCAAGCGCTGCATTGTCGACTTGGGTTCTGCGCCCGGCGGCTGGAGCCAGTATTGCATTGAACAATGCCCGCAGGCTCGGATTGTTGCCCTGGACCGGCTGGACATGGCGCCCATTGCAGGGGTTGAGTTCCTGCAGGCTGATTTTGCCGAACAGGTGGGGCTGGATGCGCTGCTCGCTGCGCTCGGTGATGCGCATGCAGACCTTGTACTCTCGGATATGGCCCCCAACTTAACAGGCATCAAGGTGGCGGATCAGGCCGCTGTGATGCACTTGGCGGAGTTGGCGCTGGATCTGTGCGACGAGATTCTCAGTACCGGCGGCGACCTGCTGATCAAGGTGTTTCAAGGCGAAGGTTTCGATGTATTGCTTAAGCAAATACGTGCATGCTTTGCCCACGCGCAGGTGTACAAGCCGCAGGCGTCGCGCAACGCCAGCAGAGAGACCTATCTGCTGGGACGAGGCTGGCGCAGCGATCGGTAACCGATATTTGTCGTCGGCTGATATAATGAGTATCACGTGTTTATCGCAAAAAACGGTTTCATGCGGCTGCAGGTAGCTGCCCGAGGACGAGAATTTTGAACGATTTAGCCAAAAATTTGCTGCTCTGGGTGGTGATTGCGCTCGTCTTGATGAGCGTGTTCTCCAGCTTTGCGCCATCCACCAGCAACGCCAATCAGGTGCCTTATTCGCAGTTTCTGAGCAAGGTTGAAGACGGCCAGATAAGCCAGGTTCACATAGAAGGCGCGAAGATAACCGGCCGGCTCAAATCGGGCCAGCAGTTTTCCACCTACAGTCCGGAGACCAACAACGAGGCCATGATCGGCACGTTGCTCGACCACAAGGTGCAGATCGTCGGCGAAGAGCCTGATCAGGGTTCGTTTTTCCGCCAGATCCTGATTTCCTGGTTCCCCTTCCTGCTGCTGATCGGTGTCTGGGTGTATTTCATGCGCCAGATGCAGGGCGGTGGCGGCGGCCGTGGCGCCATGTCATTCGGCAAATCCAAGGCACGCATGATGGCTGCGGATCAGGTCAAGGTCACGTTTGCCGACGTGGCCGGGGTTGAGGAAGCCAAATCCGAAGTCCAGGAGCTGGTCGAGTTCCTGTCCGAGCCGAGCAAGTTCCAGCGCGTCGGCGGCAAGATCCCGCGCGGCGTGCTCATGGTCGGCTCGCCAGGCACCGGCAAGACCTTGCTGGCCAAGGCGATTGCCGGCGAGGCGGGGGTGCCGTTCTTCTCCATCTCCGGCTCCGATTTCGTGGAAATGTTTGTTGGCGTCGGCGCCTCGCGCGTGCGCGACATGTTCGAGCAGGCCAAGAAGCAGGCGCCGTGCATCATCTTCATCGACGAAATCGACGCGGTCGGGCGCCAGCGCGGCGCCGGCCTCGGTGGCGGTCACGACGAACGCGAGCAGACGCTCAACCAGCTGCTGGTGGAAATGGATGGCTTCGAAGGCAGCGAAGGCGTCATCGTCATCGCCGCCACCAACCGCCCGGACGTACTCGACCCAGCGCTGTTGCGTCCGGGCCGTTTCGACCGCCAGGTGGTGGTGCCGCTGCCCGACGTGCGCGGCCGGGAGCAGATCCTGAAAGTGCACATCAAGAACGTGCCGGTGGCGGACGATATCGAACCGCGCATCATCGCCCGCGGTTCGCCGGGATTCTCCGGTGCCGACCTGGCCAACCTGGTCAACGAGGCGGCCCTGTTTGCGGCGCGCGCGAACAAGCGCGTCGTTGATCAGGATGACTTCGAGCGCGCCAAGGACAAGATCATGATGGGTGCCGAGCGCCACTCTATGGTGATGACGGAACAGGAAAAACGCCTGACCGCCTATCACGAGTCCGGGCACGCCATCATCGGTTTGTCGGTGCCACAGCACGACCCGGTGCACAAGGTCACGATCGTGCCGCGCGGGCGCGCGCTCGGGGTTACCATGTTCCTGCCCGAGGAAGACCGTTACAGCTATTCACGCCAGCACTTGATCAGCCAGATTTGTTCGCTGTATGGCGGGCGCCTGGCCGAGGAAATCATCTTCGGCAAGGATGCGGTCACGACCGGCGCCTCCAACGACATTGAGCGGGTCACGGAAATCGCCCGCAACATGGTCACAAAATGGGGTCTCTCCGAGCGCATGGGTCCGATTACCTATGGCTCGGATGACAACGAGCCGTTCCTGGGCAAGTCCATGACCCAGACCAGTGGCATTTCCGACGAAACCGCTCATGCCATTGACGAGGAAATACGCTCCATCATCGACTCCTGTTACGAGCGTGCCAAGCAAATCCTGGAAGAAAACATGGATAAGCTGCATCTGATGGCGGATGCGTTGATGAAGTATGAGACCATCGATCGCAAACAGATCGATGAGATCATGGCCGGGCGCGATCCCGGGCCGCCCGAAAACTGGAAGGATTCGGATCGCCCGGGCCCGGGAGGCGGCGGCGCCACCAACACCGACAGCAACAAGGCGCGACCCGCGTCCGACAAGGACGACAGCGTACCGAGTCCGGCACATAATCGCGTCATCTAGCATGACGTGCACGCAGCCGGATGATGCCTCCGGCTGCGTGTTTTCAGGGTCAGACCAACACGGCAACAAGAGCAAAGCAACATGTCGTATTTGCAGGGAGCCAGGCGCCGCCTGTCTCTGGATTCACCCGTGCTGATGGGCATTCTCAACCTGACGCCGGACTCGTTCTCCGATGGCGGCTCCTACGCCGATGCTGATGCGGCGGTTGAACGGGCACTGGCCATGATTGATGAAGGCGCCGAGATTATTGACATCGGCGGTGAGTCAACCCGGCCTGGTGCCATTCCTGTTGATGCCACCGAGGAACTCGAGCGCGTGCTGCCGATCATCAAGCGACTGCGAGCGGCGAGTGATGTCTTCATCTCGATCGACACGATCAAGCCTGAAGTGATGCGTGCCGCATGCGCGGCCGGCGCGGACATGATCAACGACATCCGCGCCCTGCAGGAGCCGGGTGCGCTGGCGGCGGCGGCCGAGACCGGCGCCGCGGTGTGCCTGATGCACATGCAGGGCGAGCCGCGCACGATGCAGCGCAATCCGCATTATGATGACGTGGTGGCCGAAATTGGTGCCTTCTTGGAAAGGCGTGCGCTGGCCTGCGAAGCGGCTGGCATTGCTGCCGAAGCCATTTGTGTTGATCCGGGTTTTGGCTTTGGCAAGACCTTGACCCATAACCTCACGCTGCTGCGCGATCTCGACCAATTGACCGATGGCAGACGACCATTGCTGATCGGTTTGTCGCGCAAGTCCATGTTTTGCAAGCTGTATGGCGAAGGCTCCCGACGGGCGCGGCTGTTTGGCAGCACCACGGCCGCCGCATGGGCGGTGGCCGGCGGAGCCAGCATTGTGCGCACGCATGACGTGCAGGCAACCGGTTACGCCATGTGTCTGGCCGGTGCCATTAAGGAGGTGCTGAAAAACTAATTGATCCGAGGTGTGGATAGAAACAAGGTGCTTCGAATTGACTGTAACTTATTGAGTCTAGGACTTGCGCTAGATCAGTTTCTAACCAATCAAGAAAATTTTCGGAGTTTTTCAGCAGCCTC
>DATGUT010000107.1:0-4806 GCA_035301185.1 Salinisphaeraceae bacterium | reverse complement strand
ATGATCCAGGACGTGCTGGCACAGCCGCACTGGAAGAACGGGTTCACGCCGCGTGACTACGCCGCTTTGACGCCGCTGATCTGGGAGCACGTCAATCTATATGGGCGCTTCAACCTTGATATGAGCACCAGGCTCGACCTGTCGTGATCGAATTGGCGGCTGGTGACACGACTGCTTGTTCTACCCCCTGTAGCACGGTCGCTGGCACCGGCTTGAAACGGTAATTGACGCCCAACACATAATGTGATCACATTGATTTCAGATCTAGTGTCCGGTGGTTTCCATGGCCAAACACACACAACGTCCTCGCATCGGCATCCCGGCCGATGTGCGCACGCTGTCCGACGAGCCTGTGCATGTCGTCGGCGAGAAATACCTGGCTGCCGTGGCGCATGGCGCCGCGGCGACGCCGCTGCTGCTGCCGGGACTGGGCGCCGGCGCGGAAATGGCCTCGCTGGAAGCGATTATTGCGCCAGAAGATCTGCTGGCCGGGCTGGATGGTCTGTTCCTGACCGGCAGCCCATCCAATCTGGAACCAAGACACTATGGCGACACAAGTGCCGGCATCGGGCCGTTCGATCCGCAGCGCGATGCGACCACGCTGCCCTTGCTGCACGCCGCTTTGGCGCGCGATATGCCGATTTTGGCGGTGTGCCGCGGCTTGCAGGAGCTGAATGTGGTTTGCGGCGGCACTTTGCACGCAGCCGTGCATGAGCAGCCCGGCTTCATGGATCATCGCGAAGATCAGTCGCTGCCGCGAGCGCAACGCTATGCGCCGGCGCATGCCGTCAGCCTGAACGCAGACGGTTTTCTGGCGCGCCTGCTGGATACAGCGGAGATTCGAGTCAATTCGCTGCACGGCCAGGGCATTGCCCGCCTGGGCGAGGGGCTGGTGGCCGATGCCATTGCCCCCGATGGGCTGGTTGAGGCAGCGTATCTGCCCGGACGGCGCTTCGTCGTTGGCGTGCAGTGGCACCCGGAGTGGTCGTTCCGCGAAAACCCGGCAGCGCGCGCATTGTTCAGCGCCTTTGGCGATGCTGCCCGGGCCTGGCGCAACGCGCAGGCCGCATAGGCATGCGCACGGCTGTCTATACGGGGCGCGAGTCAGACACCGTTGCCATTCTCGAGTTGCTGCCAGTCCGCTTCCGTCAGTGAGCCAAGCCCTTCACGCACATCGGCTTCCAGCGCGAAACGCAGATCAGCCACATCCCGGCGCTCGACCGCGCGCAACGCTTCGGCGTGGCGATCCTTGAGATAATCGACGCCGATATGATCGACTGCATAGCGCATGAAAGGGCTGAACTGCAGCCACAGACTCTCAATCAGTGGCATGATCACGCTGCCGGGTCCGGCGCTGTAAAACATATAGTGGAACTCGCGGTGGCGCGCTAGATAAGTCGCTATGTCGCGAGCAGCAACGGCTTCGTCAATCAAGTCATTCAGCTGCCAAAGCCGCTCCAGCCGTTTCTTGTCGATGGCCGGCATGGCACGAGCGGCGGCGAGCGTTTCCAAGGCGATGCGTGCCGCGCAGATCTCCGCGAGTTTTGCGCGCGACATCTCGGGCACGCTGACGCGACGGTTGCCATGCGCCTCCAGCGCGTGTTCGGCAATCAGGCGGCGCATGGCTTCGCGCACTGGTGTCAGGCTGACATCCAGCATTTGCGCGATGCCGCGGAGCGTGACGCTGCGACCGGGCACGAACTGGCCACCCATGATCGCCTCGCGCAACTGGCGATATACCCACTCCTGACGGGTGATTCCGGTGTCCGGCATGGGGATAGGCATGATGATGCCGTCATTATTGATTGTTCCTGTCACGGCCATGATTGATTCTGCGTGGCTCTTCGAAGCAGGGATGCTAGCAAATTTGATCACAACAAGCTGGCATGTTTTCAATACCAGGGCGCGAAATCAGAGTCAGAATGAGTTGTATTGTTGTGATCACAAAACATGAAGAAAGACTTGTTGCACTAATTTATAGCCGAGTGTGGGGCGCAATAAACTTTTGCGGCAAATTGTTTGAAGGCTGTTGTCGTTCATAATTAATTGTTTTTTAACATGTTGAATTTAATGACGGTGACTGCGCATATTGGCGGCTTTACAAGCGCGATATTATTTGATCACATTAACTGAGCTGCCAATAAAAGCTGGCAGGCATTTGGAGACCGAGCAACGCACCATGACCACCCGCGTCGACTCCTACTACAGTGCCACCCGTCGCGTGTCGTTGGCCGATGCGCCACCCGTGACGGGCGAGGGTAAGGTCGATGTGGCAGTCGTGGGCGGCGGTGTCACCGGTTGTTCGGCAGCGCTGCACCTGGCTGAACGCGGCTATGACGTGGTCCTGCTTGAGGCTAGACACATCGGCTGGGGCGCTTCCGGACGCAGCGGCGGACAAATTCTCACCGGCTTCGGCACGGATCTGCGTGTGCTGGCACAAGCCTTGGGCGAGCAGGGCGCTCGCCACGCTTGGGAGATGTCGCGCGAAGCCGTGCGCCTGACGGCAGACCGGGTCGAGCGCCATGCCATTCCCTGCAATCTGCGCTGGGGCGCGATTTATGCCGCCGTCAAACAGCGCCACGTACATGCCCTGCAGGCGGACATGCGCACCATGCAGGAGAGCTATGACTATGATGGTTATCAGTGGCTGGATCGCGAAGCACTGTTTGCCCGCGTGCGCAGCCCAGCCTATCGTGGCGGGATTCTCGATCTGGACAGCGGCCATCTGCACCCGCTTAATTACACTCTCGGCCTGGCACGCGCGGCACAACAGGCCGGAGCCCGTATCCATGAGGCGACAGCAGTCCGGCAGCTGGAACGCGGTCGGCCCAATCGACTGACGACCGAACATGGCCAGATTACCGCCGATTTCGTGGTGCTGGCGGGCAATGCCTATTTGCCCGCCGACGTGGCTCCGGAATTGCGCGGCAAGCTCATGCCCGTCGGCAACTACATCATCGCCACCCAGCCACTAAGCGACGAGCAAGTGGCACAAACACTGCCACATGATGATGCCGTATCCGACGCCAATTTCGTGCTTGACTATTATCGCCTGTCGCAGGACCGCAGGCTGCTCTACGGCGGCGAAGTCAGCTACGGCGGCAAGCCGCCGCGTCACCTGAACACGCGACTGCTGCGTAAACTGGGGCGGCTTTTCCCGGTATTGAAAGACATAAGTGTGGATTATCAATGGAGCGGCACCGTGGGCGTGACGCGCAATCGCGCGCCACATTTCGGCCGCCTTGGCGACAGTGTTTATTTCGCGCACGGCTACTCCGGCCATGGCATGGCGCTTGCCGGGCTGGGCGGCAAGTTGCTGGCCGAAGCCATTGCCGGCCAGGCGGAGCGCTTTGATTTGTATGCGCGTCTGCAACATCGCAATTTTCCCGGTGGCGAGCGCATGCGCACGCCGCTACTGGTGCTGGCTACCCATTTCTATCGCATGCGGGATATGCTTTGAGTTGCATGTGAGCCAGCTCACGAACGTGGAGGAGATCCATGGCTGCAATGACCGATACTGATATTTCAGAAAATGCAGCACCGAGCGACGCTGCCGCTGCCGCTACGAAGGCACCACCACGGGCCCGAGCCGCAGCCTCGATACGATTGCGTGGATTGAGCAAATCATTCGGCAAGCACATCATCGCGCTTGCGGGCATCGATTTGGAAATCGCCAGCGGTGAATTCTTTACGCTCCTGGGCCCTTCCGGTTGCGGCAAGACCACGCTGCTGCGCGTCCTCGCCGGGCTTGAGCAGGCCACCAGTGGCAGTGTCGAAATAGGTGGGCATCCGATTACCACGATACCGCCGCACAAACGCAACGTGAACACGGTATTTCAATCCTATGCGCTGTTTCCGCACTTGAACGTGCGCGATAACATTGGCTTCGGACTGCGCATGCGGCGCTTCAAAAAAGAAGAAATCCGCAAACGCGTCGAGCAGACGGCCGCTTTCATCAAGATAAGCGAATTGCTCGAGCGTGATGTGCAGCAACTGTCGGGCGGTCAGCAGCAGCGCGTCGCGCTGGCGCGGGCCTTGGTCAACGAACCAGACGTGCTGTTGTTGGACGAATCGCTGTCGGCACTGGATGCAGGTTTGCGCAGCGAATTGCAGATCGAGTTGCTGCGTATCCAGCAGCGCCTCGGCATGACTTTCGTATTCGTCACTCATGACCAGCAGGAAGCCATGGTCATGAGCGATCGCATTGCCATTCTCAACGCTGGGCATATCCAGCAGGTGGGGCCGCCGCAGACGCTTTATGAAAGGCCGGAGAATCTGTTTGTGGCCCGCTTCATGGGACATCGCAACCTGTTTCCGATACACACACAAGATGATGCCGGAGTGTGGACCGATTTGGGCCGGATCACGGGGCGCTTCGAGCCCGGCAGCCATCTGCTGATTCGCCCTGAAGTCGTTGCGCTCGAACAGGAGGCGAGCGGAAACGGCAAGAATCAGCTGTCGGCGACGGTGCAGGAGAGCATATACCGGGGCAGCGTGACTGAATATCGTCTGCATTGTGGCGAGACCGAGTTGATTGCCAAGTGCAACAACTACGGCCAGAGGATGTTCGATCTCGGCGAGTCGGTGACGGCGATCATCGAAACCGGCGGCGTGGTGGCCCTGAATGAGTGAAGTTGGCAGTGAACTGATGAAGCCGGCGCAGCAGCAACCGCGGCGCTGGCTGCTTGGTCGCGACACGTGGCACCTGCTATGGGTCATTTCCCCGGGGGTGCTCTGGATTGTCCTGTTTCTGGTGTTGCCGAGCATGTTGCTGATTGGCATTGCCTTCATGACCAACGGCATTTA
>DATGUT010000106.1:0-8515 GCA_035301185.1 Salinisphaeraceae bacterium | reverse complement strand
CATCGTAAACCAGGGAAACCGGGCGCACGTGCGCCGCATCCGGGCCGGCCAGGGGCAGCGAACCGGCCACCACCCAGAGCCCGAGCCGTTGTGCCGTGGCGGCGAGGAAATCCTGGATCGGGCCGGCGCCGTCGGCTTCGGCGGCGGCCAGCAAATCGGCCTTGGATTTGGCCATGAGGGCAAAATTCTCCGGCAGTACCGCCAGTTGCGCGCCGCGCTCGGCAGCCTGACGCAGCAACGCATCGGCGCTGGCGAGGTTGTCTGCAACCGCGGCCGTGCTGCTCATCTGAATAGCTGCAAAGAATGTAGTCATGATCTTGCCTGTAGTGCTGCAACCTTGCCTTGCATCTGCAACTCCATCCTACAGGTTATTCATTGGCGCGCGGATTCACAATCTCCGGCTGATCCCAGCTGCCGCGAACCTGATAGTGGATGCGGGAAATGCTTTGCAACGGCATTTGCAGCAATTCCTGCAAGGCGAACACGGCGGCGCCGACCACTGGTCCGCCAAAAATGGCGCTGGCCAGGGCGAGGCTGCTGCCGACCTGGGGGACAATGGTGATGTCGAGGTCATAATCACGTGCAGCCAGGCCGATGCGGCCGATGATGTGGATGATGGCGGCCGAGGTCCAGGTCGTCAGGTCGTCGGTCAAGGCATTGCCGCTGATGATGTCGAAGCTGCCGCTGATCTTGTCGAATTCCAGCCCCGCGCCGGTGACGTCGCTGAAATCAAGCGTCATTCTGCGTGGCAGCATGTAAAGATTGAGCAGGCCCAGCAGGCGGCCGGCGCCGGGTTCGATGGCCTTGAAGCGACCATCCTTGATGGTCAGCGACAAGTCGCCATCCAGTGCGGCCAGGCTCAGGCCATTGTCATTGGGCGTAATGCGCAGCGAACCGCGAGTGTGCACGCTTTGCGCTTCGATGCCAGGGGCCTGGCCCAGGACCGCCTGCAATAATCTCTCCAGGCCGGTGCCCTCGATGACATAATCAAGCTGCGCCTGCGTCAGGCCGACATGGCGGCTCCAGGCGCCGCTGGCATCCAGGGACAAATCGCCGCCGGCAAGCGTGGCCTGTTCCAGGCGAATGCCGTTCGCGGTGGTGGTGGCGCGCAATGCCGCTCTGCCGAAATCGCTTGCATCAAGGTACAGGTTGGCGATCGCCACCGTCAGTGCCGGCAGCCGGCGCGGATCAAACTCGGCCAGTGCGCTCGCATCCGCATCCTGCTGCTGCGGCGCCGCCGGTGTGGTTTCAGATGCCTGCGTTTCGATGTGGAGGCGGGAGAAGCTCGCGTCCAGGCGGCCGCGACTGCCGTGCTCCGGTCGCCACATCGCCTCGCCCTGCGCATTGGCTCCGGTGACACTGATGCTCCAACCGGTTGCATTGGCTTGCGGCATGCTTGCCACGTTGACTTGTCGCACTTGGCGATTGCCGAGGCGGAGCACGCCGATGCCCAGATCCACACCCAGGAACGGCAGGTTGCCGGCCGCTTGTGCCTCATCGCCTGGCAGCAAATGCTCGATTGCCGCCAGCCAATCGTCGATCTCAAGTATCTCGACATGGCCGCCCAGCCATAGTCCGGGCCCGGCAGGGGGCTGCGGTGTGGGAGCGCTGCCGAACAGCACGATGGCACGCCGCAGGCCATCGTCGGCAAATCCCAGTCTGGCCGTCAGCAGATTCGCATAGGACACCGCCAGGTGCCCATCCAGATTCGTTTCCAGATGCAGGCTCGCCGCGCTGTCGGCTGATTTCTGCAGGGGCGGCGGCAGCTGCACGGCCACGCCGCGCAGATTGCTGTCCAGCGACAATTCATGTACGCGGCCATGGCGATCCAGTTTGAGCAGGGTTTCGACCCGCGTGCTGCCGTCGATGACATCCAGCCAGTGTCGCGGCAGATAATGCGCCAGCAACTCGGTATTCACCGGCAAGGCAACCCGCCCGCTGCTGCGGATGTTGATGCTGCCGCTGTTGGCTGGGGCAATATCCGTGGTCAAGGCCACACCCATGAGGTTGCCATGCAAATCCTCGGCTCGAAGCCCGTCGTGGCTGAAGTGCAACGCGCCGCGCACTGCCGTGATCGGCGCCGGCAGGGCGGCATGATCGACACTGTTGCCTGCAGCGTGAATGGTGCCTTCGATCCGGGTTTCGCCAAGATTCGGTTCCAGCGGCAGGCGCAGCTTGAGATCCAGGCCGGCGGTGCCTTCCAGATCGAGCGCTGCGACCAGGGCGCCATACTTGTCGCGCAGCGGCGATGCGGCCAGAAACGAGAACATGCGTGCCGCGGCGCCATCTCTGACTTTGCCATCCAGGCGCATCACAGCCGTGCGCACATCAGTAATGTCAATGGCGACCGGACCGACGGCGACATCCAGCATGCGGCCGCGGGCGATGTCGACCGCCAGGCGGCTGCCCTGGAGCTGGATGCGACCGGCGGCATCGTGCAGGACGGGCCAACCGGGCTGGTATTCGAGGGTAAAGCCAGAGCCATGAAGCAGCACCTGCAAATGCTCGCCCTCGTCCTCGAACAGGCGATCGAGGCGCCCGTGCATTCGGGCAGTGGCCACGACGCTGCCGGACTGCACTGCGCGCGGCAGCCAAAAGCGCAGATCGTCGAAGGGCAGATCCGCGGCCTGTGGAATGTGCGCCAGCAGCAAGGCGGCGTTCGGTGTTGTCGCATGGGCGCTGAGAGCGACTCTCGGCGCGCCGTCGGCGGCCAACAGCAGGCTGCCGTTGAGCGTGAGTTGCGACATGCCGCTGCTGAGCTGCAGATTGCTGGCCTGGATGCGCAGCGCCTTGCCGTCCGGCTGCCAGCTCAGCAGGCCGTGCAGGTCGGTGAGCGGAACCGCGCCCTGTAGGTAGCGCGCAGACCGCACCGCGCCGCGAGCATGGTTGATCTCCAGCAGGTGCAGGTTGCCGCTGCGATAATAACGGCCGCTGATCGCCGCGGTGGCGAGATCCCGTGTCGTCAGCGCAAGTCCGGCGAATGTGGCCTCGGCCTGCAACGGCCTGTTTGCCGCCATGCGTATTTGCGCATGCTCGAGCAGGCCATCCAAGTGTGCGCCGCGCGGCATTGGGTAACGCAGGTTGACGAAGGGCTCCAGCAGCGTCGCCTGAACATGCCGGGCATCCAGCTGCAAGGCCATGGTATCGGTGTCGAGGCGCGCCGACAGGCCCAGATCGGCCAGCGCCGCATGCGGGCTCGACAGCGAGGTCAATGTCATGTCCAGCACGTTGTCCACGCCCTGATCCGGGCGCACGTCGAATTGCGCCCGCCAGGCTGGAAACAATGTTGATTGCGTTTGGTCTGCGGTCAAGGCCTGGGCCTCGACTGCGAGCTCGGCTGCAGCAAACGCGCCGTCTTGCCAGTTGGCGTGTACCTGCAGATCGACCTTGCCGCCCGACCAGGTGGCGGCGGGCGCCTCCGGTGCCAGCGTGTGTCCGAACTTCACCGCATCCAGACCGGCAATGGTCAGCGCGAGCCGGGCCTGTTCGAACGCCGTTGCATGGCCGCTGATACGGCCGTGGATATGCAGCTCCTGCAGCCAATCATCGGCGGCCGCGCGAGCGCTCAGTTCGAGCGCTTCCTGCTGGTCGCGCAGAGTGGCATCAACCGCCTGCAACTGCAGAATGGGTGTGTCGGCGCCGCCGCACAGGCCGAGCTCGATGCGGGCCTGCCTGATGTCTATGTAGTCGAACGTCTCGCGCAGCGCGGCCAGCTCTTGCCACCAATCCCCATCCCAGAGCTCGTCTGGTTGCCCTGCAAGAAGCCGCTGCAAATCCTGTTCGGGCAACAACAGCGAGATGCGCGGCTGCTGCAGCACGACGGCTTGCGGCATGCGCTTGCCGCGCAGCAGCTCGAGCAGGGAAAACTGCAGCTGCACCGTGGGAACATGCAGCTCCAGGCGCTGTTTCTCGTCATGCGCTAGAGTCACCCCGGTCAGCCGCAGCGCCGGACCAAACCCGCTCCAGCCCGGCTGCAGGCTCTCGATGGTGACCGTTGCATCCGCCTGCTGGCCGATTTGCTGCGCCAGCTGCTGGCGCCACTGCGGTGCCTGGGCCGTAAAAACAGCGATCGATGCCGCGCCTGCGGCCGCAATGCAGATTGCGAGCAGCAACAATATCGGGGCTGTTTTTCGCAACAGTCGGCGCTTGTCGGGCATGGGTTTCGGGTGGGAATAGCTGCGCCTGCTGGCGGCAATGGCGGACAGCTTACAGGATTACGAGATCAAAATATTCTTGTGTATAAAGCGCTTCCGCCTGCAGGCGCACGGTGCAGGCAAGAGTGGTGCACAGTTGTTCAAAATCGGCGGCCATCTCGTCGATGAGCACATCGACGACGTCCGGCGAAGCCAGCACCAGCAACTCTTCGATGTTACAGGTCCGAGCCATGCGCAGCATTTCCCGGAACAGGTCGAAGCAGACGGTTTCACAGGTTTTTATATGGCCGCGGCCGCCGCATTCCTCGCATGGTTCGCACAATATGTGCTGCAGGCTCTCGCGCGTGCGCTTGCGCGTGATCTCGACCAGCCCCAGAGGCGACATGGCGCCGACGCGCGTGCGCGCTGGGTCGGACGCCAACGCCTGCGCCAGCACTTCAAGCACTTCAGTCTTGTGTTCGTCCGCGAGCATGTCGATGAAATCGATGACGATGATGCCGCCCAGGTTGCGCAGCCGCAGTTGCCGGGCCACGGTGCGCGCCGCCTCGATGTTGGTGCGCAGCACGGTTTCCTCGAGGCTGCGCGTGCCGATGAAACCGCCGGTGTTGACGTCGACCGTCACCATGGCTTCGGTTTGTTCGATGATCAGGCAGCCGCCGGACTTGAGCGGCACTTTCGGCAGCAGGGCGCGATTGATCGCGTCTTCGACGCCGTAGCGGTCAAACAGCGGCTTGTCGGACGTGTAGTGGCGAACGCGATCGGAGAACTCGGGCGCAAAGCGCCCCGTGAAAGCCAGCATTTCCTGCCAGGCGATCGGGTCGTCGATATATACTGCGCTGACATTGGGCTTGAGCAGATCGCGCAGCATGCGCGTGGACAGCGGCAGATCGCCATACAGCAGCGTTTCCGCGGGAGCATTCTGCGCTTCGCTGAGGATGCGGCGCCAGATGGTGGCAAGAAAGCGCATGTCTGCGGCCAGGGCGGCAGGTGCCATGCCTTCGCCCAAGGTGCGCACCACAAAGCCGCCGCTGATATCCAGTTCGCGCCGCATGGCTTCGATGCACTCCGTGAGCCGGGCGCGCTCCGTCTCGTCCTCGATGCGCGCGGAAATGCCGATGCGCGGCGTATAAGGCATGTACACCAGAAAGCGTGACGGCAGGGCCAGGTCGGTGCTCAGACGCGCGCCCTTGCTGCCCATGGCCTCCTTGACTACCTGCACGAGCAGGGTGTCGCCGGCGCTGATGCGATGCTGAATGCCGGTGATGACATTTCCGTCGTCGCTGGTGTGCGGCATCATGTCGGAGATTTGCAGGAATGCGGCGCGGCTCAGCCCGATATCGACGAACGCCGCTTGCATGCCCGCCAGTACCCGCTGCACGCGGCCCAGATAAATGTTGCCGACGATGCTGCGCAGACTGTCACGCTGGATGTGCACATCCTGCAGAATTCCGTCCTCCATCTGTGCGGCCCGCGTTTCCCCCACCGAGACATTGACCAGGATTTCTATTTCCGGGTTGTTACAGCAGGTCGTCATTGGCAGCATCCGGCGTGATCGTCGCCGTATTCGTTTATATGCTTCATGCCTGAATTGTCCGCACAGCGGGCGCCGGCTGCAAGCGCGGGTGGCTGGCGGCGCGCTGCGTCGCGTCGCACGGCAGCGGCACCCAAGGCGCTTGAATTTGTTCTGGGAGACCAAATACCTGTGTCAGATACGGGCCGAGCGTGCTGCCTGGTGCCCGCACACCCGAGCCGCCGAGCGCCGCAGGCAGGCGCCGGGGCACCACGCCGGCCCAACCGACTGCCGGCAAAGGCAGTACAATTCCCGTGCACCCATTCGTTTGCCCGCTTCACCATGCCCGCACATCACAGCGAACCTGCAGTTGCCGCCACGCCGGAAATAGCGTTGATCGCGGCGCTCGATGAAAACGACCTGATCGGCGCCAACGGCGCCATGCCCTGGCACCTGCGCGCCGACCTGCAGCATTTCAAGCGCAAGACGCTGCATAAACCCATTCTCATGGGCCGGCGAACGCATACCGCCATCGGCCGCGCGCTGCCGCAGCGGCGCAATCTGGTGCTGACCCGCAACAGCCGTTTTGCCGCCACCGGCTGCGAGCGGGTGGCCTCGCTGGCCGAGGCGCGCGCCCTGGCCGCCGCCGCGCACGCCGACCAGCTCATGGTCATCGGCGGCGCGCAGGTTTATGCCCTGGCGCTGCCACATGCGCAGCGCCTGTATTTGACCCGCATCCATGGCCGCTTCACCGGCGACACCTGGTTTCCGCAGATCGATTGGTCGCAGTGGCGGCAGGTGGCAAGCGAGACGCATGCGGCGCCAGATGAAGCCACGCCCGCCTTCACCTTCACCGAGTGGCTATTTTGTGCCGAGGCAGCCTGACATGAGCCAGCAGGAACACGCGCCGGACACTGCCACATCGGCCACGCGGGCAGCCGCTACTGCCGCCGCCAGTCGACCCCAGGGCGTAGCGGATGGCGACACCGTGGCACGTTTGCGCGCCTTCATGCAGCGCCACGAGCGCCTGTTCGTGCTCACCGGCGCCGGCATCAGCACGTCCTCGGGCATTCCGGATTATCGCGATGCGGAAGGCGAGTGGAAGGGGGCCGAGCCCATGCTGCACCAGACTTTCATCAACAGCGCGGCCGAACGCAAGCGCTACTGGGCGCGCAGCATGATCGGCTGGCAGCATGTGGCGCGCGCCGCGCCGAACGCGGCCCACCGGGTGCTGGCGCGCCTGCAGGAGCAGGGGCGGGTCGTCGCCCTGGTGACGCAAAACGTCGACGGTCTGCATGCGGCGGCGGGCAGCCGCGATGTGATTGATCTGCATGGCCGCCTGGATCGGGTCATCTGCCTGCACTGCGCGACCCGCTACAGCCGACGCCGGGTGCAGGAGCTGTTGCAGGCTGCCAATCCGGACTGGCAGAGCACGGCGACTGCCTTGCGCCCGGATGGCGACGTGGAACTGGGCGCAGTCGACTATCAAGCCTTCAACGTGCCACCTTGTCCGGTCTGCGGCGGCGTGCTCAAGCCCGATGTGGTGTTCTTCGGCGGGGTCGTAGACAAGGCCCTGATCGCGCGCGCCTGGCAGCAGTTGGAGCAGGCCGATGCCATGCTCGTGGTCGGCTCGTCCCTGATGGTGTGGTCGGGGTTTCGCTTCGCCCGTGCGGCCGCCAAGCAGGGCCTGCCGCTGGCGGCCATCAACCGCGGCAAGACGCGCGCGGATGAACTGCTGGACGACAAGTTCGATGGCGACTGCGGGGCGCTGCTGGCAGCGGCGCTTGCATAGGATCCTGAAGCGAATAAGGTGGCGGCATGAGTCTGCGCCTGGGCATTGATCTCGGCGGCACCAAGATTGCCGGCATTGTGCTTGACGGCGCTGATCAGGTGCGCGCCGAGCGCCGCGTGTCGACCCCGCAAAATGACTACGCAGCGACGATTGCCGCCATTGTTGAGTTGGTTGCGGCGCTGGAGGCGGATGCCGGCGCCCAGGCGCTGCCGGTTGGCATTGGCACACCGGGCAGCGTCGTGCCGGCCAGCGGGCTTATGCGCAATGCCAACTCCCGCTGTCTCAACGGCCAGCCGCTGCCACAGGATTTGCAGGCGGCACTGCAGCGCCCACTACTGGTGGCCAATGATGCCGACTGCCTGGCGTTGTCGGAGAGCCATGACGGCGCCGCCGCCGGGGCGGCCAGCGTGTTCGCGGTTATCTTGGGCACCGGTGTCGGCGGCGGCCTGGTGGTGGATCAGCACCTGCTTGCCGGCCCAAACGGCCTGACCGGGGAATGGGGGCATACACCGCTGCCGTGGGCCACTGCCACCGAGCAACAGTTGGCCACCAGGTGTTGGTGCGGCCTGCATGGCTGTCTGGAAACCTGGCTCTCCGGCCCGGCCCTCGTGGCTGCGCATCGCCGCCGCGGCGGTAGCGCCGTTGACGCGCAGGCCATCGTCGCCCAGGCGACGGCCGGCGACGGCCTTGCCCAGGCGGTGCTGCAGGCCTGGTACGAACACCTGGCCAGGGCGTTCGCGCAGCTCATCAACATGTTGGATCCGGAAGTCATAGTGATTGGCGGCGGGCTGTCGCGCATCACTGCGCTGTATCGCGAAGTGCCACGGCGCTGGCATGCCTACGCCTTCACTGAGCGGGTGGTCACGCCGCTGCGCGCCGCCCGTCATGGCGATGCCTCCGGCGTGCGCGGTGCCGCGCGCCTGTGGCCGCTGCACTCCGATTAATCCGCCCGATGCAGCACGCAATTACATGACAATCAGGCCTTGCGGCGGTCGATCCAGCGCAGCCAGCGCCGGATCAAACGGATGCTGAGCCACAGCGTCACCAGCAGCCAGCCGA
>DATGUT010000105.1:0-3353 GCA_035301185.1 Salinisphaeraceae bacterium | reverse complement strand
TGCTCGGCGCGCGAGGTGAACATGCGATACGGCTCGATCGTGCCGCGCGTGATCAAATCATCAATCAGCACGCCGATATAGGCCTCGGCGCGGGACGGCCACCAAGGAGCCTCGTCGCGCACGGCGCGGGCGGCGTTGACGCCGGCCACAAGCCCCTGCGCGGCGGCTTCTTCATAGCCGGTGGTGCCGTTGATCTGGCCGGCAAAATACAACCCCGGCATGGCCTTGGTCTCGAGCGTGTACTGCAGCTCGCGCGGATCGAAATAATCGTATTCGATGGCATAGCCGGGGCGGGTGATGTGCGCGTTTTCAAATCCGACGATGGAGCGCACCAGCGCCTGCTGCGTGGCGAAGCCGAGGCTGGTGGAAATGCCGTTGGGATAAACCTCGTGCACATCCAGCCCTTCCGGCTCGATGAAAATCTGGTGCGAAGTCTTGTCCGCGAAGCGCACCACCTTGTCCTCGAGCGCCGGGCAATAGCGCGGGCCGATGCCTTCGATGCGTCCGGCATGGGTGGCGGATTCGTGCAAATGTGCGCGCACGATGGCATGCGTGCGCTCGTTGGTATGGGTGATGTGGCACGGCACCTGACGCGGATGCTCGCTGCGTCGGCCCAGAAACGAGAACACCGGCGCCGGCTCGTCGCCATGCTGCAGCGCCAGGCGGCTGAAGTCGATGCTCTTGCCGTCGATGCGCGGCGGTGTGCCGGTCTTCAGCCGGCCGACGCTGAAATCCAGCGCTCGCAGACGCTGCGCCAGAGTGTTGGCCGGGGCGGCCCCAGCGCGACCGCCGCCAAACTGGCTGTGGCCGATATGGATGCAGCCGCCGAGAAAGGTGCCCACGGTCAGGATTACGGCTGGCGCGTAAAACGTCAGGCCCATTTGCGTGACCACGCCGCGCACCGCGCCCTGTTCGACCACCAGATCGGCCACCGACTGCTGGAACAGATGCAGATTCTCCTGCTGCTCCACCTGCCTGCGCACGGCCGCCTTGTACAGCACGCGATCAGCCTGCGCGCGGGTGGCGCGCACCGCCGGCCCCTTGCGCGCGTTGAGGCGGCGAAACTGGATGCCGCCGGCATCGGCCGCCCGCGCCATGACGCCGCCCAGCGCATCGATTTCGCGCGCAAGGTGGCCTTTGCCAATGCCGCCAATGGCCGGATTGCAGGACATTTGGCCGATGGTTTCGATGTTGTCGGTCAGCAGCAGCGTGCGCCGGCCCATGCGCGCCGCCGCCATGGCGGCTTCAGTACCGGCATGGCCGCCGCCGATGACAATGACTTCGAACTGGGTCTGACTATTCATGATGGCTGTATCCGTTTGCCTGCGCCTGATGCCGCGCGTGCGCAGTTAACCGGCTATTTTAACGCGGATAGGCCTGGGCTTCAGTGGGCGGATTCAGCCGCCGCGGAGCTGGCTCGGCGCGGGTCGGTGCCGGTAGATGCGCCAATTGCGCCATGCCCGCCAGAGATTATGATCGCGCCGCGTGGGCACGGCGGCAAGACGACGCACATAAGCCGTCGGCAGACCATGCTCGCGTGCACCGCCCACCACGAAGCGCAAATACCAGGCAAATGGGCGCAGGCCCTGCACGCGCGCCTTGGCACGACCGCGATAAACGGCGGCGCTTACGCGCTCGTCATGCAGCTGCACCGGCAATTGCACGAACTCGTAGGCCGGGCCTTCGGCCGCATGCAGGCGCTCGAGGCGATCGGCATCAAGCTGGTACACCACGCCATGCACGATCGCGGATGGATTGGCTGCGACAACGACATTGCACTTGCCGGAGCCGTCGCTGCCGCGCAAATCGAAACGCAGCTCATGACCGGGTAGGCGCGCCGCGCCCAGCGGCACCAGGCTCGGCACACGCCGTGCGAGCCGGCTGCTGAGCATGTTGGAGCCATAGGCAAAATAGTACATGGTCTGGCGCGCGGCCGGTCTATGCGGCCAGTCTATTCAGCCACCTGCAGCGCACGATAATTCATGTAAATAAAGCGCACCAACTCGTATTCGAATGGCGAGCCGGTCTGGTAGTAGCGGAAATTGACCTTGTCGCGCGTATTGATGGCATACAATGCCCAATATGCGGTCCGCACCCAGTCATGCCCGCGCAGGTAAAGCGGATCGAGTACATAAAAGCCGTATTGATCCGCGCCCAGGCCGAAGCTGTCGCGCAGCGTCGATGGGCCGAGGAACGGCAATACCAGATACGGCCCGCTATTGACGCCGTAATGGCCCAGAGTCTGGCCGAAGTCTTCGTGATATTGCTGCAGGCCCAGCCTGCTCGCCGGGTCGAACAGGCCGCCGATGCCGAGCGTGGTGTTGATGACGAAGCGCGACAGGGTGGTCAAGGTCGCTTCTGGCTTGAGCTGTAGCGCGGCGTTGGCGAAAGTGGTGATCTCGCCGAGGTTGCTGAAGAAATTGCCCACCCCCTTGCGCACTGGCTTGGGGGTTACCGCGCGATAGCCGCGCACGATCGGCAGCAGCAGCACGTCGTCGAACCAGGCGTTGAATTGATACATGCGGCGGTTGAAACCGGTCCACGGATCATAGATTGCCAGCGGATTGGCCGTAGTCTCGCTGGCGGTTACATCGCTGTCGGCGGCTGCCGCGCGCGGTGGCGGCGCACCAGCGCAGGCGGCCAGGGCCAGGCACAGCCAGAGACATGCGAACATGTGCAGGAACTGCTTGTTCATGGATCAAAGAATTGTTGGACTTGGCGCACGAATAATCGCGCCTGGAGATTTCCCATGTGACCGCCGTTGGGGAAGATATGTGCCCGCTCGCCAAACGTGTCACGCAGAAAAGCCAAGGCCTCCGGATTGAGGATCGGATCATCGGCGCTGGTAATCACGGCCACATTGTCGTTTGCAGCGAGCCAGTCGCCAATACTGCGCAGATCGGCGCTGGCCAGCAATTGCCGGCGGGTTACCGAGCGCCCGTCGCTGTTCCAGTACGGCAGCAGAAACTCTTCGACATAGTCGGCAAAAGTCAGCTCAAACGAAGCCAATAGGTAGGGCTCGAGCGAGTCGATCGCGCTCAGGTGCAGCCAGGACGGCACAATCCTGCCGGCATCGGTGAGCACGTCGGCAGCAAAAGCCATATTGGCCAGGGCCAGGCGAAAGACCAGGCCGATGACCGCTGCCATCTGCTCGTGCCCGGCCTGTTGCGCGAGTATCGCGCGATACAGAAACTCCTGATTGATGCGCAACGGCCGCTTGCCGGCGTAGGGCTGGCGCAAATCGGCCAGCAGCGCGGCCACGAAGCTCGGTACACTGGCCACGCCGCCGGGCAGGTTCTGTTCCAGCAGCGCATCCATTTGCCGCACCGAAGTCCACAGGCTGACCGATGGGT
>DATGUT010000104.1:0-4796 GCA_035301185.1 Salinisphaeraceae bacterium | reverse complement strand
CAGCCTGCTCAAGGGCAGTCCGGACAGCCTGAAACCATGGAGCCAGGAAGCCCAGGTCAAGTTTCTCTGCCCCGTGCCCGGCTATGACTACCATTTCAACATGACCGAGGAATACGGCATCGAGATGATTCCCGTGGCCCTTGGGGATGACGGGCCGGACATGGATCAGATCGAGGCGTTGGTGGCGGAAGACCCTGCGATCAAGGGCATGTGGTGCGTGCCGAAGTACAGCAACCCGACCGGCGCGGTGTACAGCGATGAAGTGGTCGAGCGCCTGGCATGGATGAAGACCGCGGCGCCGGATTTCCGTATCTTCTGGGATAACGCCTATTTTGCCCATCACCTGACGCCAGAGCGCATCGAGATTGCGAATCTGCTGGCCGCATGCGCGCGCCACGGGCATCCCAATCGCGCGCTGGTGTTTGCCTCCACTTCCAAGATCACTTTTGCGGGCGCCGGCGTGGCCGCATTTGCCAGTTCCGCGGCCAATGTGCAGTGGTTCCTGCAAGCCGCCGGCAAGCGCTCCATCGGCCCGGACAAGATCAACCAGTTACGCCACCACGCGCTATTGCCCAACGCAGCCGCACTGCACGCGCTCATGGACGAACACCGGCACATCATTGCGCCCAAGTTCGTGGCCGTGGACAGGGTCTTGCACAAGCATTTGGCCGCGCCGCGGGTAGCGACTTGGACGACGCCGCGCGGCGGCTATTTCATCAGCCTGTTCACCCCCGAGGGTTGCGCTCGGCGTGTCGTCGAACTTGCCAGTGAACTGGGCGTGACCCTGACCCCGGCCGGTGCGGCCTTCCCCTACGGCCATGACCCGCAGGATCACCACATCCGCATCGCGCCGACGGCGTTGACGCTGGCAGAAGCCGAGCAGGCGGCCGAGGGCATTGCAGCCGCAGTTTTGCTGGCCGTTGCCGAGCAGGGTGAAGCAGGCAATTGAGCGACAGGCGACGCGGCTGTCGTCTGCTGGTGCAGTAGGGCAGGAGTCGTCCTTGTGCATGGCGCAGCTGCCCGTGCCGAATGCCATGCCGGCGCAAGCCAGCAAGGCGGGCTACAGAAAGGTCATGCAAGCGGCCAGGCGCGCATATTTCACAAGGTGACCGCGGCGATGAGGCCCGCCGCATACAGTGGGATATTATAGTGCAGGAAGGTCGGCACGCAGGTGTCCCAGATGTGGTGATGCCTGCCATCGGCATTCAAGCCGGCGGTTGGCCCGAGGGTTGTGTCGGAAGCCGGTGAGCCGGCATCGCCGAGCGCGCCGGCCGTGCCGATCAGCGCCGCGCTGGCCAGCGGCGACATGCCCACAGCCATCAGCACCGGCACGTAAATGGCTGCAACAACCGGGACGGTGCCAAACGATGTGCCAATCCCCATCGTCACCAGCAAGCCGACGGCGAGCAGGAAAAAAGCGACGGAGAAGTGCGAATAGCCTGTGATCTCCAGGGTTTGTTCCACCAGCTCCTCGATGGCACCGGATTCTGTCAGCACCGACGCGTATCCGGAGGCAACCAGCATCACGAACGCGATCATGCCCATCATGGTGATGCCTTCGTTGACCACTTGCTCGCCTTCGTGGATCTTTACGATCCGAGACGCAAACAGCGCCATGATGCCCACGAGGGCGCCGAGCACGAGCGAGTCGGTCATGATCTGAACCACCAGGGCCAGCAGGATGGCGATGATGGCGAAAGTGTGCGTGAGCTTCCATGTCACCTTCTCGCCTTCCATGGACTGCGCGGATGGCCCGATCTCATGCATGACCGATAGCGCATAATCATTCTTTGGCTTGCGCGAGGCCTTGCGGTATGTGATCAACAAGGCGAAACACAAGCCGACAATCAGCGAAAGTCCTGGAATAATCATGGCCTTGGAAACTTGCAATAGGGTGATTTCCATGCCGTTTCTGACCATTTAATCCCTGATGATGCTCTGGAAGATCAGGCCGAAGCCGACGGGTATGGCCACATAAGGAAACTCCAGGCCAAAAGCCAATGCGCAGGCCACCGCGCGGCGATCGAGTTTCATCCTATCGAACAGAACCAGCAGCGGCGGGATCAGGATCGGGATAAAGGCAATATGCACCGGAACGACGTTTTGCGACAGACAGGATACGGCGGCAATGCTGAAGACCAGAACCAGCTTGCGGGTCGAGAAGACGCGCAGTATCTTGCTGACCAGCACGGAAGTAATGCCCGAGATACCAATCATTACCGCAAAAATGCCGAGCAGGACGTAGCTCAGCGCTGTTTCGGATTGCCCGCCCATGCCTGAGATCATGACCGAGGTCGCCTGCACGATCCCCATGTCCGTCATCACACCTGCCGTCAGCGCGGCAATGATTAATGCAAAAATGACGTTGATTCGCAGCAAGCTGAGCGCGGCCATGACAAACACGCTGACAATCACTGGATTAAACAGCATGACTTCTCCCCTTGTCATCAGCCAATTACAACAGCATCAGTTTAATAATTGAGTATAAAAATAATGTTACATATATGATTTGGCAGTGTTATTGCCAGGCTTTTGGGCTGCTTCAACGCGCAGTGGTAATATGGCTACACATCACTTGGCAGTGTCCCGCTTGGAATCATCCCTTTTAGCACATTGTTGCCAATCAACACGGTCGCTGCCTGAATATCAGGCTCGAAGAACCGGTCGCGATCATAGAATGCAACCTTATCGCGCAGCAGACTGCGTGCCCGTTCCAAAATCTTGGTCGAACGCATGCCTTCGCGAAAATCCAGGCCCTGGCAGGTTCCGAGCCATTCGATGGCCAGAATGCCACGCGTATTGGCCGCCATTTCCCACAGGCGGATGCCGGCGCTGGGCGCCATGGAGACGTGATCCTCCTGGTTGGCCGAGGTCGGCAGGCTGTCGACGCTGCGTGGATGCGCCAGGGCCTTGTTTTCGCTGGCGAGTGCCGCCGCTGTGACCTGGGCGATCATGAAGCCGGAGTTCACGCCGCTGTTCTCGACCAGGAACGGCGGCAGCTGCGACAGATGGATGTCGATCAGCAGGGCGATGCGGCGCTCCGCAATCGAGCCGATTTCGGCAATGGCCAGGGCCAGGTTGTCAGCCGCCAGGGCGACCGGTTGGGCATGGAAATTGCCGGCGGAGATGATTTCGTTCTCCGCCGCAAACACCAGCGGATTGTCCGACACTGCATTGGCCTCCGCCAGCAGCACTGCGGCCACCTGGCGGATTTGCGTCAGGCAGGCGCCCATGACCTGCGGTTGGCAGCGCAGGGAGTACGGGTCCTGCACGCGATCGCAGTTGATGTGGGAGTCGCCGATTTCGCTGCGCTCCTGCAACAAGTGACGATAGGCCGCGGCGGCATCGATTTGGCCCTGCTGGCCGCGTATTTCATGCACCCGGGCATCGAACGGCGCGCGCGAGCCCAGCACGGCTTCCACGCACAGCGCGCCGGTGACGGTTGCCGCTGCATACAAATCCTCGGCCTCGAACAGCCCGCGCAAGGCAAAGGCGGTGGAAACCTGGGTGCCGTTGATCAGCGCCAATCCTTCCTTGGGCGCCAGTGTCATGGGCTCGAGCCCGGCGATGTCGAGGGCGCGCTCCGCCTCGACCCATTCACCTTGGTGGCGAGCCTGGCCCTCGCCCAGCAGCAAGGCACTCATGTGCGCCAGCGGCGCCAAATCCCCCGACGCGCCGCACGAGCCCTTGGCCGGCAGGCGCGGATAAACCTCGGCGTTGACGAGGGCGATCAAGGCATCGATGACCCTGCGGCGAATACCGGAGAAGCCGCGCGCGAGGCTGTTGACCTTGAGCACCATGACCAGCCGCACCAGGGCATCCTCGATCGGCTCGCCGACGCCGGTGGAATGCGACAGGATCAGCGAGCGCTGCAGCTCTTCGAGTTGATCGCTTGCGATGCGCGTCTGCGCGAGCAGGCCGAAGCCGGTGTTGATGCCATAAGCCGTCCGATCCTCGGCCAGGATGCGATCGACACAATCCTTGCCCGCCGCGATGGCCGCATCGGCGCTGGCCGGCAAGTCGATGTTGACTGGTGTCTCATAAATCGTGCGCAGCTGGGCCAGGGTCATGGCGCCGGGGGCAATGCTGAGTGTGGTCATGCGTTCCTCGCTAGCAGATTAGAAAATCGAATGTGTTGCCAAAGCCACGAACGGAATGGCAATCAGCGTTCTGATCAAGAAAATCAGAACCAGATCCCAGGCATTCAGCGGAATCTCCGATTCCAGCATGGCGTTCGCGCTTTCGGTGAAGAAGATGATCTGAATGGTGGACAGCGTGCAGACGAAGAACACAGCCGCCGCCGACGCCTCGGCGCCGGAGATGATGATTGCAGGCAGAGCAACCTCGGCAATGCCCACCAGGATCGTGGGCGCGATTTGCTCGACATCCGGCAGCCCCATCGCGTGCAACAGTGGCTCGAATACAACGCCGAGGTATTCGAACAGCGGTGTGTAGTGCGCAATGATCAGAGCCGGCGTGGCAATGGCCAATACATAAGCGACGATCTTAAAGGCGAAGGTAACCGCTTCCCACAGCGAGCGCGCGACGGTATCCGGCCCGGCGCTGGCAGCACGTTCGGTTGCGGCATGCCAGGCACGGGCAACAATATTGCCTGTACGTCGGCTGTCTTCGCCGCTGGTTTGCGCAGCGCTGCCGTCGAAGAAGACATCCTTCTTGCGTGATAAAGGCGGCAGCCGGCACATCGCGATCGCGACGATGAAGGTCACGATGAATGACGTCAGCAGCATGTAGGGCAGATAGGGCAGGATGCCGCCAATCGAGGCCAGCAGGGCAAA
>DATGUT010000103.1:0-5416 GCA_035301185.1 Salinisphaeraceae bacterium | reverse complement strand
TGAGGCGGGCAAAAGAAACGCGCGCTCAATGCCTTGCAGCGCGCTGGCGATGCTTTCCGAGTCATTGAAATCACCGCCGACCAGTTCGGCACCAGCCAGCGCCGCCAGGGCATCGGCGTTCTTCGGTGAGCGCACCATGGCACGAAAAGGGACGTTGTGTGCGGCCAGCAGCCGCGTCAGCTCCGTGCCGATGTTGCCGGTGGCGCCGGTAATGAGGATGCTTGGTGTTTGGGCTTGCATCTTGCTTGCCTCGCTTGGGTTGAATTGTGCACCCGTTACTCGAGAGGCAAGCAAGGGTGCGTGCCGTTCATATCACTGCCCGACTAGAAATGGCCCGACTGGTAGTCTTCGATCGCCTGCTGTATTTCCTCGTCCGTGTTCATGACAAACGGGCCGTAGCGCACGATGGGTTCGCCCAGCGGCCGGCCGGCGACCAGCAGCAGACGCGCGGGTTTTGAGTTTGCTGCGGCCAAATGCACTGAATCGCCGGCCGGATCCAGTACCGCCAGCTCCCTGGTCGTGAGCCGCTGCTGTGGCGTGCCGATGTCGATCGTGCCGGCATAAACATAAGCGAATGCGTTATGGCCGACCGGTAGGAACACCGTATAGGTGGCGCCCGGCTGCATTCTGACATCGAGAAAGAGTGGCTCGGTGTCGGTCGCCGTTACCGGGCCGGTAGTGTCGCTCACCGCACCGGCAATCACTTTGAAGCGCACCCCTTCCGCCGTATCCACGACCGGAATCGACTCCGGCGGAATATCCTGATAACGCGGCGCCGTCATCTTGGCCCGGGCTGGCAGGTTGACCCAGAGCTGAAAGGCCCACATCAGCCCGTCTTCCTGTTCCGGCATTTCCGCGTGGATGATGCCGCGCCCGGCCGTCATCCACTGCACGCCGCCGGCGCGCAGCAGGCCACTGTTGCCCTGGTTGTCGCGATGGCGCATGTGGCCGAGGAGCATGTAGGTCACGGTTTCGAAACCGCGATGCGGATGCTCGGGAAAATCGTTGCTGTGGTCGCTGACCTGGTCGGAACCGAACTCGCCCAGCGCCAGAAACGGATCGAGATCGGGCAACTGCGGCGAGCCGATGATCTCGCGCACGCCAACATCTTGATTAACGGATTGGGCGCGCACGATTGTGCGCACCTTGCGCATATTGGCACCTGATTGAAGTGATTGCATGTTGTGCCTCTTGCGGATGGCGAGCACTTCGACTCGCGTGAAGCAATGATTTGTCTTGTGCAGACTGGCAGGCTTGTGCACGCATTGTGACATGCGCCACGACCTGTAAAATGCGGCCAGTGCCGGTGCCGTGGTACAGAATGCTGCACGCAAGGGCGCTTTCTGCCAGCTCTGGCCCGATACGCTGCAATACTGCCCGGATCGTATTGCATGCCGGGCAGCCATTGCGGATCATGAGCTCGCATGGCTCATGCTGGTGTGGCGGCGGCCGCACGGCCAACAGCATCTGTCTGGGGCAGCACCGCGATCTCCGGCTCCATTTCCGGCCGGGTCAGTTTGCGCGCGGCCCGTGCCACGCGCCACCCCTGCTTGCGGGCCATCGACAATTCCATCGCACTCGGCTCGCGGGTGCCATCGCCGGCCAGCGTCGCCGCACCATAAGGTGAGCCGCCGCGCATTTCGCTGATGTCCCACAGTTCGGCGGTTTCCGCATAACTCAGGCCGACAATGGCCATGCCCCAGTGAGCGAGCGTGATCCAGGTCGAGAGAATGGTGCTCTCGTTGCCGCCGCCCGTACCGGTGGAGGTGAAAACGCTGCCGACCTTGTTATCCAGCTTGCCCTGGGCCCAGATGGTGCCGGTCTGGTCGAGGAAGTTGCGCATCTGGCCACTCATGTTGCCAAAGCGGGTAGGCGTGCCGATGATGATGGCGTCATAATCGCCCAATTCGCTGGGCTCGGCGATCGGAGCACTTTGCTCCATCTTGGCGCCCGCATTGCGCGCGACGTGCTCCGGCATCAGCTCGGGCACGCGCTTGATCGTGACTTCCGCATCCGGCACCTCGCGCACACCGTCGGCAACTGCGTCCGCCATGCGTTCGATGTGGCCATACATGCTGTAGTAAAGAATAAGTACTTTAGTCATGAGATTTGTCTCGATAGGTGAATAGGCAGTTGTAAAGTACGCCTTGCTGGGAGCGGGAAAAACCGCCGCTTCAGTAAAACATTGTTCCTTTTTCGGCAACAATAATCGGACCCGCCGCAAACTCTGCCGGCTAGAGCAGGTCATTTGCCGCAAAGTCAAAGGCTTGGATAAATGCAATCGACCAGCGTGCATGCGCACTCAGCTGAGCGCTCTATGGCATGGCCAAGCAGGCAGCCCTGTTGCTGCCACTACAACTCTCGAGCCGGGAAAGATTCGACGACAAATTCCACGAACGCGTGCACCTTGCGACTGACCAGCCGCCGCGAGTTGTGCAACACCCAAACATCAACAGTGCGCTCTGGATAGGTTCCCCACATCACAAGCTTGCCCGCGGCAATATCGGCTCGCACCAGGGAACGGGGCAGCAAGGCGGCACCGGCGCCGGCGCAGACCGCCGCCCGCACCATGGCGAATGACGGCAAGTGCAATTGATAATCGGGGATTATGCAACGATTATCGCCATCAGGCTCGATTTGCCACTCATCGATCTCGGGGCTCCTGGACATGGCCACGGCCGGTACAGGCTCGGGCACCGCTGCATTGGCGTCAACTGGCATCGGCAAGGACGGCGGCGCCACCAGCAGCATCGTGTCATGGGCAAAGCAGCGCCCCACGAGTTCGCTGTCCGATTCTGGATTGACGCGAATCACCACATCGATGCCTTCATTCACCAAATCCAGCTGTCGGTCGCTGGTCAGCCAGTCCAACTGCACGCTGGGAAAGCGCCGGATGAATTCTGCCGCCAGCCGCGCGCCGGTCGTCTCCGAGAACAGCGCCGGCGCGCTGACCCGCAGCAGGCCGCGCAGCTGTTCCTGCCCAGAGGCCAGCCGGCGACCCGTCTCCTCGATGTCGCGCAACGGCAAAATCGTCTCTTCATACAAGGCCTGACCTGCACGCGTCAGCTGCAGACCGTGCTGCCCGCGCTCCACCAGGCGTACGCCCAGCGATTCCTCCAGCTGGCGAATCTGGCGAGACAAGGTTGCCTTCGGCCGGCCGCTCTCGCGGCTGGCCCGGCCCAGGCTGCCGGCAGCGGCGACAAGGTGAAAATCGGCCAGTGCAGCGAGTTTCATGCAGACATCTCGATTATGGAACGGCATGTATCGATTTTATGTCTTACGCATAGAGCCTGACAGCAACAAAATGAACCTCGAAGCCGGCAACAACCTCATCCGGCTTCATCCAGACACAAATCAACCGGAGTATTCAGCATGAAAACTTTAGTGACAGGCAGTACCGGAACCGTGGGTTCGGAAGTGGTCAAGGCTCTGCACGAGCGCCACGCCGACGTGCGCGCGCTCGTGCGCGACCAGAGCAAGGCAGAGCATCTGCCGCAAGGTGTCGAAGTCGTCGTGGGCGACCTGCTCGACCCGGTTGCGGTCGAACAAGCGCTCGCTGGCGTAAACAAGGTTTATCTCCTGAATGCGGTCGTGCCCGATGAACTGACGCAAGGGCTGATCGTGTTCGTACTGGCCAGGCGGCTTGGCATTTCGCAGCTCGTGTACCATTCCGTATTCCAGGCCGAGCGCTTCAAGGATGTGCCGCACTTTGCCTCGAAGTTCACGATCGAACAAGCCCTGAAGCAATTTGACCTGCCGTACACCATCTTGCGCCCGAACTACTTTTTCCAGAACGACGCCATGTTGAAGGAGCCGCTGACCGGCGCCGGCATTTACCCGATGCCGCTTGGCCCGACCGGCATTTCCGCGGTGGACGTGCGCGATATTGCCGAAGCGGCCGCCATTACCCTGACAAGCGACGGCCACGCAGGCAAGACCTACAATCTTGTGGGCCCGGAAACTTTGAGCGGCCCGCAGGCCGCCTCGACCTGGAGCGATGTGCTGGATCGGGAAGTTCGCTACCCGGGCGAGGACTTCGATGCCTACGAACAGCAGATGCGCCAGATGATGCCGAACTGGTCGGCATTCGACCTGCGCATGATGTTCCAGGGCTACTTCGAGCGCGGCTTCATGGCGAGCGATGACGACATTCAGACATTGACGAACCTGCTAGGCCACGCACCGCGCCATTACAGAGATTTTGTGCGCGAGACGGCCGCTGCCTGGCAATAGGAACGCCAGCGGGCAAGACCAGCTCTGTTTGCAAGGTCTGCTCATTCACCCAACGAACAGGTCGGTCGCCAGCCCTCAGGTGGGCTGGCGACCGCCTGTTGTGTTGCGACGTTGCCCGGAAACAACCGCTGCGCATCATCTGCATCGATTTGCGTGTAAAATGGGCCAGCGAGGGAAGGGAAAATCGTCAATCCGACAGAATACAGTTCCTGTATCGAAAACCGTGGACCCATTTCTCGAGCTCAAGGCATTTGTGGAAATCGTTGAGGCGGAAAGCCTCAGCAGCGCGGCCGATCGGCTGAATGTGACCAAGTCCGTGCTGAGCCGACGCTTGAAGGCGCTGGAGGAACGCCTCGACACGCAATTGCTGGTGCGCACCACGCGCCGCCAGAGTCTGACGGAAACCGGCGCGGCATTCTACGAGCGCAGCCTGGCCGTGCTGGCGGAGTTGGAAGCGGCCGAGGATTCCGTCACCGAAGCGGACAGCGCGTTGCGCGGGCGCCTGCGCATCGCGGCGCCGCAGTCCTACGGTCTCACGCATGTGACCCCGCCGGTCATCGAGTTCATGCAACAGTATCCGAACGTGCTCATCGACCTGGATCTGAATGATCGGCTGGTGGACATGACGCGGGAAGGCTTCGACATGGCCATTCGGGTCGGTGCGCTCAACGATTCCACCCTGCGGGCGCGCCGGATCGGCCGGGTACGCATGGTGGTCTGTGCCAGCCCCGATTATTTTGAACGTTTCGGCGTACCCGGCACACCCGATGATTTGAAACGGCATCAATGCCTGCGCTTGAACCAATTGGCCAATCTCAATACCTGGCATTACCGCAATCGCGAGAAAAAACTGGGCACGGTGCGCGTGCCCATTCGTGCCCTCAGCAGCAGCGGCGATTTCATGCGCGAGGCGGCCATCGCGGGGCTCGGCATCGTATTGGTGCCCACCTTTTTGATTGAACAGGCACTACGCGCCGGCACCCTGGTCACGGTGCTGGATGAATATGAATGGTACGAAACGGCGCCGGAACCCAGCGTGTACGCTGTTTTTCCACCGTCCCAGCATCGCACGCGGCGCGTGCGCGTGTTCGCCAACTTCCTGGCCGAGCGGCTGCAGGCATAGTCAAAAAACACGGTTGTACACTGCTGGCAACGAAAGCTGCCAAGCGTCACCCAATCATGA
>DATGUT010000102.1:0-6662 GCA_035301185.1 Salinisphaeraceae bacterium | reverse complement strand
GTTACGCCGGCGCTTTCCAGCGCCACGTCGCTGCCGGTTCCCATGGCGATGCCGACGTCGGCCTGGGCCAGCGCCGGGGCGTCGTTGACCCCATCGCCGGCCATGGCCACGATATGCCCTTCCTGCTGCAGACGCTGCACGATGGCGTGCTTGTCCTCCGGCAGCACGCCGGCATGGACCTCGTCCAGGTCGAGCTGGTTTGCCACGGCTTGCGCCGTATGCGCATTGTCGCCGGTCAGCATGATCAGGCGCAGGCCTTCGTCGCGCAGGATGCGCACCGCCTCCGGCGTCGTCTCCTTGATCGGATCGGCCACCGCGAGCAGGCCGGCGGCCTGGCCGTCGATGGCGACCAGCATCACGGTTTGGCCTTCGCCCCGGCGTTCGTCGGCACGCTTGTCCAGTTCGGCGCAGTCGATGCCGGCCTCATCCAGCAGGCGCCGATTGCCGATCAGGACGCGCTGGCCGGCCACCGTGGCGCGGACTCCCTGGCCGGTGACGGCTGCGAAATCCGTGGCGGCCTCGGGCTTGATGCCTTGTTCGTTGGCACCGGCGACAATCGCCGCCGCCAATGGATGCTCGCTGCCGGCTTCCACGGCGGCGGCCAGGCGCAGCAGTTCTTCCTTTGACCCATTGCCGGCCGGCTCGATGCCGACGAGGCGCGGCTGGCCTTCGGTCAGGGTGCCGGTCTTGTCGATGACGAGCGTATCCACCCCGCCCAGCGTTTCCAGACCTTCGGCATCCTTGATCAGCACGCCGACGTTGGCGCCGCGCCCAACCCCGACCATGATGGACATGGGTGTGGCCAGGCCGAGCGCGCAGGGACAGGCGATGATGAGCACGGAAACCGCGGCGAGAAGAGCATAGCTCAAGGGCGGCATCGGCCCCGCAAGCAGCCAGACGATGAAGCTGATGACGGCGACCAGCACCACGGTTGGCACGAACCAGGCGGCGACCCGATCCGCCAGCCCCTGGATGGGCGCGCGCGAGCGCTGCGCCGCGGCCACCATTTGCACGATGCGTGACAGCAGCGTGTCGCTGCCGATGTGGCGGGTGCGCATGATGAAGCTGCCGCTTTGGTTGACGGTGCCGCCGGTGACGCTGTCGCCGGCCGCCTTGGCCACCGGCGCGGCCTCGCCGGTGAGCATGGACTCATCCAGCGTCGAGTGGCCGTCCTCGATGGTGCCGTCCACCGGCACCTTGTCGCCGGGGCGCACCCGCAGCTGATCGCCGACTGCGACCTGGGCCAGATCGACTTCCTCTTCGGTGCCATCGTCACGCAGGCGGCGCGCGGTCGGCGGCGCCAGGTTCAACAGCGCCTTGAGCGCGCCCGAAGTGCGCTCGCGGGCGCGCAGTTCCAGCACCTGGCCGAGCAGCACCAGGGTGACGATGACCGCGGCCGACTCGAAATACACGGGCACCTGGCCGCCTGCACCCCGGATCGACTCGGGCAGGATGCCGGGCAACAGCAGCGACACCAGGCTGAACAGATAAGCGACGCCAGTGCCCAGCGCAATCAGCGTGAACATGTTGAGATTGAAGCCGTGCAGCGACTTCCAGCCGCGCACGAAAAACGGCCAGCCGGCCCATAACACCACCGGCGTCGCCAGCACGAACTGGGTCCAGTTGAAAACGCTGGCCCCGAGCCAGCCCTGGAAATCCAGGCCGGGCAGCATGTCGCCCATGGCCAGGATCAGCAGCGGCACGGACAGCGCCACACCTACCCAGAAGCGCCGGGTCATGTCGAGCAGCTCGGGATTGGGGCCGCTGTCCGCGGCCACCGTGCGCGGCTCCAGCGCCATGCCGCATTTGGGGCAGTCGCCGGGGCCGTCCTGCACCACTTCTGGATGCATCGGGCAGGTGTATTCCACGCGCGCGGTCTGTGGTGTTTCCGGCTCCAGCGCCATGCCGCAATCGGGGCAGTCGCCGGGGCCTTGCTGGCGCACTTCAGGGTGCATGGGGCAAGTGTGCGTGTTGTTCGCGCTCATATATTTATTCCTCGGTTGACGTGGCAGACGCATCCGCTTGCGACGGTTGACCGGCCAAGGTCTCGATGATCGGACAGCCGCGCACCGGCCCGTGGCCGGAGCACTGCACGTGCATTTCCGCCAGTGCCGCCTCCATGCGCGTCAGCTCGTCGATGCGCGCCCGGATTTGCGCGAGCTTGCTTGCCGTCAGTTGTTTTACTTGGGCCCGATCGCCATGGGCATCCTGCAGGCTCAGCAACTCGCGGATTTCGGCGAGCGTGAAACCCAGCGCCTTGGCGCGGCGAATGAATTGCAGGCGGGCCACTGCAGCCGGCGGATAGCGCCGATAATTGGCGGGTGTGCGCTGTGGCGGCGGCAGCAGGGATTCGCGTTCATAAAAGCGGATGGTTTCCCGGCCGATGCCACTGTGCCGGGCCAGCTCACCAATGCTGATCGTGTTCATGTCAGTACCTTAACTTTGTAGTCAACTACAGAGTCAAGCTTTGTTGCACATGGCCGGACATTTAGCTTCAGCCTGCAGCGGCAAAGCTTTCAGTTTGGTGCAGACGCCGGCCCGGCCACGGTAAAGCTGACCGGGCCCAGGCGCAGGGCCGTGTCGTGCCCGCGCAGCCATACCCGGGCGCTGACGTGGTGCGTGCCCGGTTGCAGCATCCAGCGTGCCGCACCATCATCGCTGGCGGCCAGCGGCTTGCCGTCGACCTGCCAGCGCACCTTGCGCACCTCCAGGCCGGCCGCGTCGAGGCGCAGACGCAAGTGTTGCGCGTTGCGCGGCAGGCGCGGATCGATGGCAAGCATCTCGCCCGGCAGCGGCCGGGCGATGCTGGGCCGGGGCCGTGCATCAGAATCATCTGTCGGCGTTGCAGCCAGGGCAGGCAACAGCCACTCACGGCGTTGCACGCACGGCGGCGGGCCGATCCATTCGCAGGCACTGGCGGCCTCCAGTTCGGGGCTGCGCCAAAGCCCGGGATATGGTGCCGTGCTGCGCAGGCGGGCGAAGATGCGCCGCAGCACCGGCGCCGGGCCCATGGAGCCGGTCAGGCCATTGGTGGCGCTGCCATCCAGATTGCCCATCCACACGCCGACCGTGTACTTATCGTCGAAGCCCACCGTCCAAATGTCGTGATAATCGCTGGAAGTGCCGGTTTTGACTGCCGTTGGCCGGGGCAGCTCCAGCACGCTGTCGGCGCCAAACTCAGCGCTGCGCGCCTCTGCATCGGCCAGGATGTCGGCTAAAAGAGAGGCTACTGCTGGCGGCAACACGGGCTTTGGCTCGGGCTGGACTGCATCAGCCAACACGCGCAGTGGCAGGAATTGGCCGCGCCGGGCGATGCTGGCATAGCCTTGCACCAGATCGTACAGCGATACGGCGCCGTCGCCGAGCACGATCGCCGGGCCGTAATGGGCGGCGCTGCGACGAAAAGTGGTGAAGCCGAGCGCTTGCAGCAGTTCGATGATGGCCGGCACGCCGACGGCCTGGGCAGTGCGCACGGCCGGTACGTTGAGGGAATTGGCCAACGCATAGCGCAGGCTGACCGAGCCATAGTGGCGGCCGCTGTAGTTGCGATAACGGTGCACGCCGGTGGCGATGCGCTCGGCCAGCGGCGTGTCTTGCAAGACATGCGTCGGTTGCCAGCCCAGCCGGGCCATGGCGAGGCCGTAGACGAAAGGCTTCAGCGCGGAGCCGGGCTGGCGCGGCGTGATCACCGGATCGATGGCATAGGCGCCGTGGCCGGGTGCGACCGCCCAGGCCAGCACGGCGCCGTTCGTGTTGTCCACCACCAGCGCCGCGGCATCGCCCACACCTTGCGTGGCCAAGGCTTGGGTGCGCCGGCGCAGGGTTTGTTGCACGAACTCCTGCAGTACCGGGTCGAGCGTGGTGCGCAGCACGGGTGCAGACAGCCCCCGCAGCCGGGCCTGCTGCCGGGCATGAACCACGAACGGGCCGGCCTCGACGGTGAGCGGGCGCCGGCCGGGGCGAATGGGAGAACGCCGCACGGCCGTGGCCGTCTGCTCGCTGATCACGTGTTGCTGCTGCATGCGCCGCGCGAGCCGGTCGACCTTGCGCCGCAGGCGCTGCGGATGACGGCGCGGATCATGCGCGCTCGGCGAGCGCACCAGCACCGCCAGCGCCAGCTGCTCGGCTGGGTTGAGCGCGCCCGGCTCGCGGCCGAAATAATAATGCGCAGCCTGCGCCACGCCGCGCCGCTGTGCGCCATAGGGCACTTGATTGAGATAAAACGCCAGCACGTCTGCGTGGCCGAAGCGGCGCAGCAGGCGCCTGGCATCGAAGCCGGCCACCCATTTGCCCCAATAGTTGCGCGCACGTGGCGCGATGATGCGCGCCGCCTGCTCGGCAATGGTGCTGGCGCCGCGCACCACCTGTCCCGCGCGCAGATTACTCCACAGTGCGGCCAGGCGGGCGCGCCAGTCGATGCCGCCATGCTGCCAGTAGCGTTGATCCTCCGCGATTATGAATGCCTGGCGCAGCAAGAGCGGCATGCGCGCCAGGGGCAGGGTGGTGGTGCGATTGAAGCGGCCGCGGAAACTCACGTTCAACAAGGTGCCATCGGCGGCGGTGAAATGCGTTGCGCCCGCGCCAGCCGCATCCGTGGGCAACGCTGGCGGCAACGGCATCAGGGATTGCCAAGTGGCGATGGCGAGGATCAGCGCCGCCGTGGCGGCCACGGCGCCGACTCGCAGCAGCCAGCGACGGCAGCGGCGCAGCATCAGCCCTCCGGCATGGCCACGCGCAGCTTTTGCGCCTCGCCGCGGCCGTGGATGTCCGGCTGGTAAATGGCCTTGATTTCGGCTGCAGGCGCGACAAACGTGCCCGGCGCGATCACCTGCGCCGAGTACACCAGGTGGTAATGGCCGGCGGGCAGGTTGTCGGCGAAGAAGCGCACCGCGTCGAAGGCCGTCTCGCGGTGATAGAAGCCACCGGTCGTGATCGTCATGTTCGGCCACGGGCCGCTGTCAAACAGCAGCAGCGCCTGGCTCGGCTCTGCATCCGGCTCGGTGTGCGCAGCCGTCGCCAGCTGCCGGTTGACGGCTTCGAACGCGCCCGGCAGCGGGTCGGTCAGAACCACATGCTGGCGCTCGGTGGGTGCATCGACCAGCAAATCGACGCGCACGATGTCGCCGCGCTGCAATACGCTGGTGGCCGTCACCGGCTGCCAGTCGCCGTCGCGCTGCACATGGTACTCGCGCGCAACCGTCAGGCCGGCGTCGGCGGCGGGCAGGGCGAACGGCGGCATGGTGTAATGCAGTTGCACCCCGTAATACAGCCGCCCGGTGCCGCTGCGGGACAGCTCCACTTGCGCCACTTGTCCCGGCTCGAGCCGCGGCCCTTGCAGCTTGATCGCGGCTGCGGCGCGGCTGCCGAATTCGGCTTTTGTCTGTGCAGATGAACTGGATTCCTCGGTCAGGACAAGCTTGCCCTGCAGCGCTTCGACCGGTGTTTCCTGGGCAGCCGCATAATGCGCGATCGCGGTGGTGCAGAATACGTTTTCCTGGCTGTTGGGCCAGCCGCCGTCAGTGCGCCGCCGGCCGGTGATCCAGCGCATCAGTTTTGCGGGCGCGTCGCCGAGCAGGTTGTTATTCCCGTAGGCGCTTTGGTAGCGCACCAGGCCGTCGAGGATGGCGCAATTGGCGCGCAGCGGCGTAGCGAGCAAATCCACGTAGGCGCCTTGCACCCGTTCGTTGAATGAGATGGCGCCAGCCGATTCCTCGGCGCGATTGAGCAGCGATTGGACGATTGCGTCGGCGCTCTGGCGATCATCGCTTGCCAGCGCCGCCTGCAGCAGCAGGGCTTGGCCGAACAGGCGCATCTTGGGCAGCTGTGGCAACAGGCCGGCCACCGCGCCCGCGCTGCTCTCACCGGACAGAGCCAGGGCCGCCAGCGCGCCGGCACGCAGCACCGGCGCGGCGGGTTCATCGTTCTGCTTATCGAGAATCTGCTGGTCGAGGTAGCGCCACAGCTTTTCCCTGACTTGTGCAGGCGGCGCATGCCCGGCCTGCTCCAGCCAGGCAAAAGTGAGGGCGGTGTACACGCTCAGATACGGGCTTGTGAACTCGTTGCGCGCCACCCAGAAAGCCATGCCGCCATTCGGGGCCTGGAACTCGACGGCCGACTCGTACATGTTTTTGATTGCCTGCGCAGCCTGCGGCCATTGCACGCTGTCACCCAGCGCGGGCTTGAGCCGCATATAATCCGCGGCCAGCAGCGCCCGGCTGAGACGCATTTCCCAAGTGCGCAGCGGCTCGTCGCGCATGGCGGCGAAGGCGCCGTTCAGGCCGCCGACCAGCGTCGGCGCAAACGTCACCTCCACCTGGTCTGTCTCTGGCAAGGCCGCGTCCGGTACCTGCACCGGAATGCTGGCGCCGCGGCCGGTGATGCTGCCGTATTCTGCGCTCGCCACTGCGCTGCCGGCGCGCTGCACCGGGATCTGCGCCGCGACTGCATCAGCCAGCGCACCGGCGCGGGCGGTGGCGCTGAGCTCGATGGTGCCGGGCCCGGCTGCCTGCAGCGCCAGCCAGCTCAGGTCGTGCTCGAAGGCCGCCAGTTCCAGCTTGTCGACAGCAGCGGCCAGATCCTGCTTGAGTGCACCCCGGGCCTCGATTTCTGTCGCCACCTGCTGTTGCGCTTGGGTGCGATTGGTGACGTTGAAACCAGCACCG
>DATGUT010000101.1:0-6566 GCA_035301185.1 Salinisphaeraceae bacterium | reverse complement strand
CAAGCGCGAAGGCATCCAATTCCAGCTCATCGCTCGTGACCGCATCTTCATCCTCAATGGCGCCGCGCGCCTGGATGTCTGTCGCCACCCGCTGTTGCGCTTGGGTGCGATTGGTGACGTTGAAGCCGGCGCTGAAGCTGTCACCCACGCGTACCTGATTGGGCAGCGCCGGCTCGATCTGCAGCGGCAGGTTCACGCGCACGCTGGCATCGCCAAGGCCCATGGCTGCGCCGGGGCTGAGCGCGATCACCAGGATGCGCCAGCGGGTCAGGTTGTCCGGCAGCTCGAACTGGAACGCGGCTTCGCCGTCGGCATTGGTTTCCAGCTCCGGATTCCAGTACGCGGCGTAGCGGAAATCGCTGCGCACGTTCGGCCCAATCCCGGCGCCGCCGCCACCGCCGGGCGATTCGCCCTTGCCGTCCCTGGGCTGCAGCCGAGTCAGCAACTGGTTGGCGAGGCTGTAATTGGCGACGTCGGGGCCATCCGGCGGCGCATGCAAAGTCGCGCTGGGGTCATAGTAGTCCTCGGCATTGCCGAGCAGATCGAGCACCGCCTGATCCACGACCGCGGCCACGAGGCGTGTCTTGCCCGGCGCCTGGCCATCCTCGTCCTGCACCCTGACTTTCACCTGCACGCGCTGGCGTGGCTTGTATTCGCTTTCGGCCGGCTCGACCTGCACCGCGAGGGTACTGTTTGCGCCGGTAACCGGCAGCGCGACATAGCCCAGCGCCAGCTCCGGGCGACCCAGGTCGGGTCGGGTCGGCGCGCTGACCCGTGGCGAGAAAATCGCCACGGACAGGTAAGCGCCAGGGAAAGCTGCGGCTTCAATCGGCACATCGATGACCGGCGCCGAGCCTTCAAGCGTGACGATTTTCTTCCACAGCACGCCATAGCGCTCGATCGTCACCAGCGCCTGGGCGCCGGGATAGGGGTTTTGCACCAGCACATGGGCGACGTCGCCGACATTGTAGCTGGCCTTGTCCGGCACCAGCGTCACACCTTGGCTGTCATGCGACCAGACCACCGTGCCGGCGCCGGACACCCAGGTGGACAACGTGCTGCGCTGGGTCTGGCCGTGGCTGTCGCTAACCGTCGCCACGACGCGGTAGCGCCCCGCGCGGTCGGGAGTCAGTTCGCAGCTTGCCGGCGCTGCTTTCGACACGGCCTCGCAGTGATCCACAGCTTCCCATTCGACCTGCTCTTCGCCCGTATATTCGCCGGCGCCGTCCTCGACCTGTACGCGGTTGATGACCTGGCGCTCGAGCTGCAAGCGCACCGTGCTGCCTGCGGCGGGCCTGCCGGCGGCTGTCACCACCAGGTATTCGACCGCGAATGGCTCGCCGGCGGTCTGCATCCAGTCGCTGGTGCGCAGGCCGACGAAGCGATCGCGTGCGGCATAGGGCACGCTGGCGCGGTCGGCGACCCACGTGCCGCGTGCCGACTGCACCGCACCTTCGACCCGCACCTCGCCGTACACGATCTCGCTGTCGGCGGGCAGGGTGACCAGCGTGGTGTCGTGACCGGAGCGATCCAGCCGGTCTTCGGCCACGGCAAGCGTCACGGCACCGGGCAGATCTTCGCCGGCTACGCCGAAGCTGAAGCCGGCGGCAAGCGGCGTCGCGGGCGCGAATACCGCGGGCACCAGCCTGGTGGTGATTTTCGTCGCCGCATCGGTGTACGGCCCGCCGGCATGCAGGGTCGCGGCCAGATCGATGGCAACCGCGTCGCCGGGCTGGAAGCGCTTGCCGCGCACCTCTGTCTGCACCTGGAACGCGGCCGGCACGAAATCGGTCACCAGGAAACGCCCGGCCGTGCGGCTGGCGGTGCCGGACTTGGTCGGCCAGCTGAGGATGATGTCATACCAGCCCATGGCCGCCGTGGCCGGAATGTGCAACTCGTCGTGCAGGCCGCCATAGGCCGACAATTGCACTTGCTCGCGTTCGAATATGTTGTTGCCCTGCGGATCGGTGATCGCAAGTGTGTAATCAAGTTGCGGCGGCGGCGCCAGTGCGGTCTCGGCCTCGGCGCGCACGAAGGCGGCGAACTTGACCTCGCTGTCTGGGCGATAAATGCCGTGCTCGGTCACGGCCCAGGCACGCATGTGGCCATGCGGCGGCTGCAGGTCGCTCCAGAACTGGTAATCGCTGGCCGCGCCGGTGGAGCGCTTGAAACTGTAGTCCAGCGGCAGCAGGGCCGCGGCATCGTCAGCGACGGCACGCACATAAAAGTCCACGTCGCTTCTATAACGCTCGAACCAGTCAGCCGGCAGCGCCGCGGTGCCGGGCAGCACCGCCAGGCCCTGGGCATCGGTTGTGCCGGCGCTGCCGATGGCCGTTAAATCCGCCAGCGGGCCATGCACCAGGCTGACCTCTGCAGCGGCCACCGGAGTGGCATCATCCCAGCGCGTGACCCAGGCCAGCGAGCCGTAGTGGCCGATCTTGGTCAGCACCTGCCACGGCGTGACCTGGCCCATGAATGAGCGCTCGTGGCCGTCCGGCTGCCAGTCGAAGCTGCCCCAGACCACGCCGGAGTCGCCGTCCAGCAGCGCGCGCAGGCCCAGCTTGCCGCTGATCAGCCGGTCCAGCGGGCCCTGTAGGTCCGGGCGCTCGAGCAGGTCTTCCGTCCGTACCGGCCCGGGCGCAGCATTTTGGCTGAGCTGTTTTGCCGTGAGGCGCTGATAGTCGAAGGTCAGCCTGCCGAGATTGGTGAAGCGCAGCGGCACGATGGTGTTTTGATCGGCTTCCAGCACCGCCTGCGCGAGCGGCAAATCCACGACTGGCGTGCGGTGCCCGGTGCGAAACGTGGCGCTGAACGGCTCGACCAGCGTGCGCCCGAAGCTGTCCTCGACCCCGGCCGGCACGGTCACGGTATAGCTGCGCATGGGCTCGAGCTCGAACGGCAGGGGATAGTCGTCGGGGTTGGCGCCGCCATAAGCGCTCTTGTGCTGGCCCAGCCGCCACTGCGGATAATCGCGCCACAGCTTGGCCAGCTCTACGCTTGCTACCGGCGCAGGCTGCCATTCGATGGCCGCCAGCGTGGCCCGTGGCAGCGGCGCGCTGAACAGCAGACTGATGTTTTCCGGCCGACAGCGGCGCAGTGATTCCTGCCCCGGCGTTATGTGCAGCGACTGGTCATCGCCGGCGCGACAACTCACGCCCTGGAACGTGAAATCGCCATAAGTGGTGAGTCGGCCCACGGCTTCGGCCTGATTGGCCGCCAGCGACCCGAACGGCGAGCGCAGACCCGGCCTGACTCGCAACTCGTAGTCCGTTGCCGCAGCCAGCGGTTGGGCCGGCAGCACCTGCCACACGCGACGCGCTTTCCCGGCAGCGGTATCGGCATCCAGCGGCGTGGTGGGCTCGGGCTGTGCCACGACCAGCATCGCACCGGGTACGCCGGGCACCGGCAGCCACAATGGCCCCTCGCGCTTTTCGCTGTACGGCTCGACCTCGACGCTGGTCCAGTCGTCCTCGCCGGCAGCAAAACCGACGTGCGCGGCGAGCTCCGCAGCCGTGACCGGCATGTTCAGGCGCAGCATGAACACCGGCAGCGTCGGCGCGCGCCAGGCTTGGAACGAGCTCCACTCCACCTGCGGCAGCTGGGTGGTGAACGTGGCCACGGCCGGCTGCGCCAGCTGGCTGCCGTCGAGCGCCTCAAGCTCGCTGCCGACGGTGATGGTGTATTGCGTGGCCGGTGCGAAGCGTTGTTCACCCGGCAGGCGGCAGGCCAGTTCACTGGTGTTCAGCCAGCGCCATTCGCAGCCTGGGTCGGGCTGCATGCGCACGGGCAGGGCGGTGCTGTCGCGCTGCATGTGGCCCAGCGCCACCATCTCGCGATCGAACTGGATCACGGCCTGCTGCGTCGGCGGCACGTCGTCGCCGCTGGGCGAAATGCGGCGTATGTCCAGCGTGGCGGCCTGGGCACAGGCCAGCCCGGCCCACAGCAGCACCAGCAGCAACAGCGCGCGGTACTTGTGCAAATGCACCCTGAACGATCGCAACTGCCGCATCCTGTTCCACCCCAAAGCGTTTGGATTGTTCTTGCCAGCAATCTAGAGCATGAGCCCGCAGGCCGCAACAGTTGATGACCCTTGCGGTGCAGCAGCGCAGGATCGGCATATTGATGCGACAATGCACCGGCAAGGCTTGCCGCGCAAGCGCACAGGCCTGCTTGAACCATGCCACGACCCCGGAGGCTTGAGCACATGCAACCCCAGGCCAGTCACTGGCGCACCCTTGGCCGGCTGGCGCCGTTTCTGTGGGAATACCGCCTGCGCGCTGGGGTGGCGTTGGCGGCGCTGGTCGTGGCCAAGCTGGCCACGGTGGCGGTGCCCATCGTGCTGAAACGCATCGTCGATGCGCTGAGCGGCGACGGCATGCTGGTGTTGCCGCTGGCGCTGCTGCTGGCCTATGGCGCGTTGCGCCTTGCCAACACCCTGTTCGGCGAGCTGCGCGACGTGATCTTCGTGCGCGTCACGCGCCATGCCATCCGCCGCATCAGCGTGACGCTGTTCCGCCATCTGCACAATCTCGATCTCGCGTTTCATCTCGGCCGCCAGACCGGCAGCCTGTCGCGCGACATCGAGCGCGGCGCGCGCGGGGTCGGTTTCGTGCTCCGTTTCCTGGTGTTCAACATCCTGCCGACGCTGTTCGAAATCGCGTTGGTGATCGGCATTCTGCTGTATCACTTCGAGCCGATCTTCGCGTTGGTGATTGCCGTGGCGATCGTCGTGTTCATTGTCTTTTCCATTGTCGTGACCGAGTGGCGCACCGGCTTCGTGCGCCGCGTGAACACGCTCGACTCGGCCGCCAATGCGCGCGCCATCGACAGCCTGCTCAACTACGAAACCGTCAAGTATTTCGGCAACGAGGAATTCGAGGCGCGGCGCTACGACGACAGCATGCGGCGCTGGGAAGATCTGGCCGTGCGCAACCGCCAGTCGCTTGGCGTGCTCAATTCCGGCCAGGGGCTGATCATCGCCGCCGGCGTGACCGTGCTCATGGTGCTGGCTGCCGCCCGGGTCACGACCGGGGTCATGACCATTGGCGATCTGGTCATGGTCAATGCCTATTTGCTGCAGCTGTTCATGCCGCTCAACTTCCTTGGTTTCGTCTATCGCGAAGTCAAGGAATCGCTGGCGGACATGGAGCGCATGTTCGCGCTGCTGGACCAGCCCGTAACACTGGCCGATCCGGCCGACGGCCGCGAGTTACAGCTGAGCGCCGGGCACATCCGCTTCGAGCGTGTCAGCTTCGCCTACGGCACGCGCTCGGTGCTGCATGACATCGATCTCGAACTTGCGCCCGGCGCCAAGGTGGCGGTGGTCGGCGCCAGCGGTGCCGGCAAATCCACGCTGGCGCGGCTGCTGTTTCGCTTCTACGACTGCAGCGCGGGGCGCATCACGATCGATGGCGAGGATGTGCGCGCCGTCACCCAGGGCAGCCTGCGGCGCAACATCGGCATCGTGCCGCAGGACACGGTGCTGTTCAATGCCGACATCCGCTAC
The DNA here is from genome assembly GCA_035301185.1 of Salinisphaeraceae bacterium. Lineage (GTDB taxonomy): Bacteria > Pseudomonadota > Gammaproteobacteria > Nevskiales > Salinisphaeraceae > DATGUT01. The sequence goes on along the minus strand of DATGUT010000101.1, from coordinate 1,060 downwards.
AACATTGCCTACGGCCGTCCGGATGCGACCCAGGCGGACATCGAGCGCGCCGCCGAACTTGCGCAGCTGGGCGAGTTCATCGCCACACTGCCGGAAGGCTATGCCACCGAGGTCGGCGAACGTGGCCTGAAGCTGTCCGGTGGTGAGAAGCAGCGGGTTGCGATCGCGCGCGCGATCCTCAAGGATCCGCCGATCCTGATCCTCGACGAGGCCACTTCGTCGCTCGATTCGCGCGCCGAGCGCAGCATCCTCGGCGCTCTCGACGATGCCGCCCGGGCACGCACGACGCTCGCCATCGCCCACCGCCTGTCCACCATCGTCGATGCCGATCAGATCGTGGTGTTGGAGGCCGGGCGCGTCATCGAGCGCGGCACGCACGCGAGCCTGCTCGCCGCCAATGGTCGTTATGCAAGCCTGTGGCGACTGCAGAACGAAGAGGCCGAACAGCCGGCGCGCGCGGTCGGCGATGTCGGCTATTGAGCCCGGTTACTGTGCTGCCGCGCCAGGATTGAACAGGCTCAGAACAGGCGGATCTGCTCGGCGTAGTGCGCACGGGGAATAAAGCCCGACAGGCCAACGCCGGCGAGGCGATAACGGGTCGTGGGCGGATGCTCCACCCGCGCGCGCAGGGCGCAGGCGATGTCGGCGAGTTCGGTCGCGCTTGCTGGTGGCGCGCTTGGCGTGGTGCTGCGGGTGAGAATCTGGAAATCGGCGGTCTTGAGCTTGAGCACCACGGTGCGCGCCGGGCCGAGGGATTTGCGCTCCAGATTGGCCCAGGTTTCGGCGGCCAGGCGGCGGATGGGCGCTTCGAGTTCTTGCAGCAGCAGGTCGGTTGCGAACGTGTCTTCGGTGGATATTTGCAGGCGCTCGCGGTGGGGCTGCACGGGGCGCTCGTCGCGGCCGTGAGCGAGGCCATGCAGGCGTGTACCCCAACGGCCGAAGCGCCGTGCGAGCTCGGCTGCCGGCACCTGGCGCAATTCGCCGACCGTGGTCACGCCGATGGCTTGCAGCTTGCGCTGCATGACCTTGCCCACGCCAGGCAGCCTGGCCACCGGCAAGG
>DATGUT010000100.1:0-4282 GCA_035301185.1 Salinisphaeraceae bacterium | reverse complement strand
TCCGTCCGTCTGCTGGCAAGCCTGCTGCGTTGCCGCCAGGCCGTCCTCGTCGATGTCCACCAGCGCCAGCCGCGCGCCCTGCGCCGCCAGCATGCGAGCCGTGGCCCGGCCCAGGCCGCCGCCGGCGCCGGTCGTCACGATGACCTTGTCTTGCACGTCCATCAGTCTGTGTCCTTGCCAACTGCCGGAGCGGTTTTCGCCCCGGCTGGGAATCCTGCAGGCAGGATAATACAGACGCTTGTGGGTTCCGCAGTGGCTGCTGCTAGGGAGAACCCGAGTTCGCGCAGACCGGCTGCCCGTTATGCCCCGGGGTCAGGCTGCGCCAGCGCGGTAATGGTCGCGCACAGCAGCTGATAAAAGGACTCGACGCTGGCCAGCTCCACCCGCTCGGCCGGCGAGTGCGCGCCGCGGATCGTGGGGCCGAAGGAAATCATGTCCATGTGCGGGTATTTGGCGCCGATCAGGCCGCACTCGAGGCCGGCATGGATGACCTTGATCGCCGGTTGCTGCCCGGTCACCTGCTCGTGTATGGCGATGAAGCGTTGCAGCAGTGCCGAGTCCGGATTCGGAGTCCAGCCGGGATAGCCTGCGCCCTGCTCGGCAGGCAGGTCGGCCAGCTCGAACATGGCGACGATGCGTTCGGCGAGTGCGTCGCGGGTCGAGTCGGTCAGCGAGCGCACCATGAGCTGGGTGGCAAACAGGCCGTCCGCAAGCTGCAGCACGCCGATGTTGTTCGAGGTCTCCACCACACCTGGCGCGGCCTGGCTCATGCGCTCGACGCCAAAGGGCAGGGCATACAGCAGCTGCACCAGGCGTCGGCTGTCGGCGGCCGACAGTGCCTCGCTCGCCTCGCCTGCACAGCGGCTCACGGTCACGCCGTCATCGACCCCGGCCAATTCCGCGCGCAGCATGCTTTGCAGTTGCTGCAATTGTGCCGTCACCGCGTCGTCGGCGGCGGCCGGGAAGGCGACGATGGCCTCGGCAGAGCGGGTGATGGCGTTGTCCATGCGCCCGCCGTCATAGGCAACCAGGCGCAGGTCGTGGGCGAGCAACTGGTACAGCACGCGCGCCAGCAGGCGGTTGGCGTTGGCGCGGCCGCTGTCGATGTCGATGCCGGAGTGGCCGCCGTTGAGGCCGCCGACGGCAATGCGGGCGACGCGCATGCCGGCTGCCAGCGGCTGCAGCGCCAGTTCCGTCTGCGTGCTGACGTTGGTGCCGCCGGCGCAGCCGATGCAGACCTCGCCCTGTTGTTCGGTATCGAGATTCAGCAACAGCCGGCCCTGCAGCCAGTCCGGCGCCAGTTTGGCTGCGCCTACCAGCGAAACCTCCTCGGCCACCGTCAGCAGCACCTCGAGCGGGCCATGCTCCAGCTCCGGCTCTTCCAGGATGGCCAGCGCCGCGCTGGCACCGATGCCGTTGTCGGCGCCCAGCGTGGTGCCGCGCGCCTTGAGCCAGCCGTCTTCGACGAAAGTGTCGATGGCATCGCTCTGGAAATCATGCGCAACCCCGTTGTCGACCTCGGCCACCATGTCCACGTGCCCCTGCAGCACGATGCCGGGCGCGTTTTCATGGCCCGCCGTGGCCGGTTTGCGCAGCAGCAGGTTACTGGCTGCATCGCGCTCGTGCGTCAGGTTTTGTCGGTCGGCCCAAGCCTCGATTTTGGCCAGGATCGCCTCTTCATGCCACGACGGCCGCGGCGTGTTGCAGAAAGTGCGGAAATGCTGCCACAGCAGCGCCGGCTGCAGTTGTTCGAGATGTGTATTCATGGCGTGCGGGTAATGGAAGTGGGGAAACAGGCCCCGCGATGGCGGGTTCGTCTACTATAACGCGGCGGCAGCCGGCCGGCCGCGGTTACGGCGCACGCCGCAAGTGCCAATCCGTTGCCTGCTGGTAAACCTGGCCGATGCGCAGCAGCAGCTCTTCGTCGAACTGGCGGGCGATGATGTGCAGCGAGGTCGGCAATCCCTGGCTGTCCATGCCATTGGGCAGGGCGAGTGCGCACAGATCGAGAAAATTGGCGAAGCGGGTGAAGTGGGCTGGGGTGGTGGCTTCGTCCACTTCGGCCAGTGGGATGGCCGTCGTGGTGGTGGTTGGCGTCAGGAAAGCGTCGCAGCCGTGCATGGCCTGCTCGAAAGCATGGCGCAGCTGCTGGCGTTGCTGCAGCGTGCTGAGATAGACGTGGGCCGGGATGTCGCGGCCGGCGCGCAGGCGCGCGCGCACATGGTCGTCGAGCGGCAGGCTCAGGTCGTCGACGGTGGCCGCCAGCTGGGCATAGCCTTCGGCGTTCATGATGCGCCCGTTCAGCGCCGCGATATCGGCGCAGGGAAACGGCAGCTGCAGCGGTTGGATCGTGGCGCCGAGATCGGCCAGCTCGTCCAGCGAGCGGTCGTAGGCGACCAGCACTTCCGCGTCCACGTGGGCGCGCTCATCCTCTGGCAAACTGGCCAGGCGCAGGCCGGCGATGTTGGCCTGCCGCGGTGTCGAGGTCACCTGCTGCGGCAGACCGAGCGTGGCGCGATCCAGCGGGTCGGGGCCCTGCATGATGCGGTACAACCAGGCCGCGTCTGCTGCCGAGTGCGCCATCGGGCCGGGTGTATCCAGGCTGGGGCTGAGTGGCAGCACGCCATGATTGCTGATGCGCCCGGCCGTGACCTTGAGCGCGGTCAGGCCACAAAACGAGGCTGGCAGGCGCACCGAGCCGCCGGTGTCGGTGCCGACCGCCCACGGCGCGAGCCCGGCGGCGACGGCGACGCCGGAGCCGCTGCTGGAGCCGCCCGGCACGCGGGCAGTGCCTGCATCCCAGGGGTTCCAAGGTGTGCCCAGGTGCATGTTGGTGCCCCAGCCGCCCATGGCGAATTCGACCGTATGCGTCTTGCCGAGGATGACCATGCCCGCGGCGAGCAGGCGCTGCACCAGCGTGGCCGTTTGCCGCGCGCGCCGAGTTCGCCAGGCGGCGCTGCCGCCGGTGACGATGCGTCCCTCGATTTCGATCAGGTCCTTGAGCGCAATCGGCACGCCGTGCAGCGGCCCGAGCGCGTGCCCCGCGCGCCGCGCCTGATCGGCCGCCGCTGCGGCCAGGCGCGCATCTTCGGCATAGACTTCGGTGAACGCACCCAGCTTGTGATCCTGTGCTTCTATGCGCGCCAGAAAGGCATCGACCGCGGCCGCGGACGACAGCTGGCCGTGCGCCATCGCCGCGGACAGCTGGGTTGCGGAAAGCCGGGTCGGGTCACTGCTGGCTGCCATGGCTGTGTCTCTGCTGATGGTGGGGCGCAAGCGCGTCATTGTGCGCAAGCAGGATGCGCGCGTCGAGTCTCAAGACTGCGGATGCAAGTGCCTGCTGCGAATGCGGCGGGCAGCAACGGCTGTGGGCGCTTCATGCCTGCCGTTGTGGCGGCAGGTTGTTTGCTGTATTTGCAGACATTACCAGGGGCGCAAGAAATGACTTCTTGCACCACAGCCCAAAAACTGCCTAGTATTGCAGCACAGCTGACAGCCGGGTAAAAAAGCCGGTGATCAGATGCAGTGGTCACTGCAAGCAAACTATTACAAGGAGATGCTCATCATGAAGATCCGTCACCTGGCCTGCCTGCTGGCAGTAGGCCTGTTGCTGCCATTGTCTGCCCAGGCGGCGCCCAAGTACCTGGTCTATTGCTCAGAGGGCAGCCCGAGCGGTTTCAATCCCCAGTTTTACGACGACGGCACGACCTTTGACGCCTCATCGCGCACGCTGTACAACCGTCTGGTCGAGTTCGAGCTGGGCACGACCGAATTCGGTCCCGGACTGGCGGAGTCCTGGGATATCTCCGACGATGGCACGGTCTATACGTTCCACCTGCGCGAAGGTGTCCAATGGCACGAGACGCCATGGTTCACGCCGAGTCGCGAGTTCAATGCCGATGACGTGCTGTTTTCGTTCAGGCGGCAGTGGCAGAAGGATCACCCCTGGTATGACGTATCCGGCGGCAACTATCAGTATTTCAATGCCATGGGCTTTCCGGATCTGATCGAGTCGATCGAAAAGGTCGATGAGCATACGGTGCGCTTCACGCTGGAACATGCCAACGCCACGTTCCTGCCCGATCTGGCAATGGATTTCGCCTCCATTTTATCGGCCGAATACGCCGCGCAGCTGATGGAAGCGGGCAATCCCGAGCAGATGAATCACCAGCCGGTGGGCACCGGGCCGTTCATTCTGGTTGATTATCGCAAGGATGCAGTGGTGCGCTACAAGGCCAATCCCGATTACTGGAACGGCAAGCCCGAGCTTGACAGGCTGATC
>DATGUT010000099.1:0-5154 GCA_035301185.1 Salinisphaeraceae bacterium | reverse complement strand
AGAGATGGCGGCGGAAGTAGCCGCGTGGCAAGCGCGCCGCGATCAGATGAAAGCCACGATAGATTGGCAGTTCACTGCCGATAATGCACGCATCAAACTTAAGCGCCTGTATCCGACATTTGACGTGTGACAGGACACTAGTCTCAGCTACGCCAAAATAGGGTTGTCATTTCGACCGTAGTGCGCAGCACGAAGTGGAGAAATCTCGATATAAACGACTGATGAAAAGAGATTTCTCCATTCCGGTCGCAGGCTCCCTCCAGTCGAAATAACAGAGCTCAGGGTAGGTGGCTGAGTCTCATACATAATCAAGTAGCCATTTAGGTGTTGGCGTTTAGGCTTGGGCCAGCCCGACAGATCCGCGATGGTCTTTATCGGCGATAAACATCGCGGCGATGGCCGACGCGAATCACGATGACTGTAACGCGTTCATCTTCTATTTGGCAGATGACTCGATGATTACCTACTCGATAGCGCCAAAAACCAGCCAACTCGCCCTTGAGTGGATTACCTATGGCACGCGGGTTATTGAGGTTTGCCACGTGCTGTTCAAGAAAGTCCCGGATTCGTTTACGAGTGGAGGCGGGCATCCCGCGGATGTCTTTGCGCACGGAACGGGCGTATTCAATGATCCAAGTCACGCCAGAATTCTGCGCTGCTCAGCACTTCCTCTTCACCGCGGCGAATGCGCTCGACAACCTGCTCGGCCAGATAAATGTCCTCGAGATCGTCCAGATGAGTCTCGATTGCCTCGCGAATGTAGTATGTCGCCGTGCGCCCCGTACGCCCGGCCAGTGCCTGCAGGCGCGCATAAGTCTCCTCAGATAGGCGCACGGCTGTCTGCTTGCTCATGCCCCTTCTCCGTTCGGTATACACATATACCATAGTGTATACGCAACAAATACCATTCTCCAGCAGAAAAGCCCACTCCAGCAGTCTGGCGGCACTGAACTCCTGATCGAACACGCAATCATCGCGGTATTGGTACTTTCACTGTATCTGACGGGTTGCCGCGGGCAGGATCATAGCCAGGGTTGCAGCGCAGTAGCCGCTGCCGATTTACCCATGATCCATCATGCACTATCCCGCGACAACTCCAGCACCCGCCCCCAGCGGGCCGGCCGGCGACCGCCCGGTGTCAGCACCCACAGTACCGGGTAATGCGGCGGCTGCTCGGGAGCCGGGCCATGGCCGTCGGTGAGATATATCAGGGCCGGCGGCGTTGCGGTGGCAGCGAGGCGCTCGAACACCGGCGCGAACAGGGTGCCACCGCCGCCTTTGATGCGAATGGCCTCGGGATCCAGTGGCTCAGTGTCAGTGTAGATGGCATCGCCGTGCACGGCGGCATCACATAACAGCAACCGTAGCTGATAGCGACCAAAGCTGTGCATAATGCCCAGCAATTCGGCGAGCAACAACTGCAGTTGATCCGCCGTGCTGGCGCTGGTGTCAATGGCCACGGCTATATCCAGCTGCGGCGTGCGCCGGCTGGGCAGATAAAGGCCCTGGGCAAGCGAGCGCCGGTGCGGCGGCAGCCAGCTGCGCTCGCCGCCGCAGGCTTGTGCGGTGAAATCGGCGAGCACGACACGCCAGGGCAACTGCGGGCGGCGGTGGGCGGCAACCAAGCGTGCAATGCCGGCAGGCAGCGTACCCTGTTGGTGCTCGAGCTGTTGGGCGGCGGCTACAATGCGCTCCGGCCAGCCAGCGCCGTCGAAGCGCGGATTGAATACATCGAAATCCGGATCGTGCACGCGCTCGGTGGCGCCGTATTGCCAGTTCATGTCGTGCACATCCGCCAGCCGGCCGCGGCCATTTTCCCACGCCCATTGCTCGCAGGCGGCGGATTGATAGACAGTCTCGGCATTGGCGCCATGCAGTGCGGGGAAATAGACACAATCAGCCGGCAGCTGCATGCCCTCTTCCTTGAGCAGGGCATTGACCTCGTGATCGGCCGCCACATTCCAGCGCCCGGCCGTGCGCCGGCCGCGGCGCAACAAATGCCGCGCCGCGCAGTGCCAGACCTCGTGGCCGAGCACGAACAGGCGCTCACTTTCGCTCAAATCCCACAGAAAATGGGCATTGGTGAAAATGGTTCGGCCGTCGGTGCAGGCGCTGGGCAGGCGGCTGTCCACGACCAGCACCAATTCGAGGCGCATGGCGAGCAGCGCAACAAACGGCTGTTGCACCAGCAAGCGGGCGCGATCCTGCTCCCAGCAGGCCAGCATGGCGCGCTTGAGCTGCTGTTCCTGTTCGCTGGGCGCCTTGGCATGAATCTCCGCCTTTGACGCCTGCATCACCCTGCCCTGCCTTGCTGGCGCGCGAAGGCGCTGCCGTGCCGGCGCGTCCAGTGCTCGAAGCGCGGGTGTTCGAACAGCTGCTTGCTGCGGGTTCGGGTTTCGGTCGCGTCGCGGCCGGTCAGGGCATTGATCATGGCCATGGCGGCGAAATCCGATGGCAGCTTTTCACTGATGGCGAAGAAGCCATCCAGCAGCCGCGGCTGTTCGGCTTGCTCAGCGCGCCAGAGTCGGTAAACCATGGTCGCACACAATGCATGGCGCTGGTCGGCCCGCTCCGGGATCTGCACCGGTACTGTCCCGCGCAGCATAGCGCCCACGTCCGGCAGCTCGGCAGCCCATTGGCGGAAAGCCAGGAATTCGGTGCCGGCACCGCGCCCCACCAGGCCGTGAATCTGCAGGCGCAGGCAGGCTTCGTCCAAGCTCGCTTCGGCGGCGAGCAACAAGGCCGTGCTGACCCGCTCCCAGCTGCGCGGGCTGGGCCAGCCGCGCTGCACGTCGCCGCTCATGTCGAACAGGCATTCGGGGCGAAAGTTGATGAAGGCGATGACGTCCGGGTGCAGCCCTGCAGCGAGCGCCCAGCGGCTCCAGCCATCCGCATCGACCTGCAGCTCCAGATGGCAGAAGCGGTTGGCGAGCGCGCTCGACAAGGGCACGGCGACCGCCCGATCCTGACTGCGATTGCCGGCGGCGCAGATGTACCAGCCGTCCGGCACGGCATAAAGCTCGCCCAGCCGGCGATCGAGGATGAACTCGTAAGCCGCCACCTGCAGGCTGCGATCCGCGGCGGTCAGCTCGTCAAACAGGATGATGCCGCGGCTGTCGGGATCGCGCGGCCACTCGGCCGAAACCTGCCAATGCACGCCATCAGCACCGGGCACCGGCAGGCCGCGCAGGTCGATCGGCTCGCGCTGGGCGAGGCGCACGTCGATGAAACTGATTTCAAGTTGCCGGCACAGGTCACGGATCAGCGTGCTCTTGCCAATCCCGGGCGGGCCCCAGAGCATGAGCGGCGGGATCTGACGCGCCCACTCAGGCCGTGCCCACAAGGATTGCAGATGATGCTCGATGAGCGTGCCGGCCTGTTCCAGCGTAGCGCCATCAGCTTGCGTGAAAACGGTTTCCTGGGCCTGGGCTTCAGTGGCAAGCGACATGGCGTTCTCCTTGTTCCTGGTCATCAGGCAGGCGCAGCAAATCCCGCTGCACTGGCGCCAGCGCCTGGCCCATGGCCTGCGCCGCCAGCGGATCGCGACCTGCATGGGCGGCAGACAGCTGCATCAGCTGCTGTCGTGCCGGGGTATAGCCCAGCGCCAGCAGGCGCCCGCACAGGTCTATCGCGCAGCGCAGCGTAAGCCGGTTGCGGGCGTAGGCCAGAAGCGCATCCGCCAGGGCCGGACAGCGCAATACGACCAGAGCCTGGATGACGCTGTCCAGATGCTCCACCTCGCGCACGGCGAAAAAGTGACGCATCCAGGAATCCATTTGCGGCGCCGGTTGCTGCAGAGCCAGCAGCAGGCAGCGATAGAGAGCATTGTTTTTGCTGCACCATTGCGCATTGAAGCGCAACCAGCGCGCCATCGTGGCCAGATGCCGCGGCTCGGCAGTGCGACGCAAAACACGCCGGAACCGCCGCGCCTGCGGTGCGTGGCGACAGGCCCACCACAGCCGCAGGTCGGCATCCCAGCCGGTCTGTGCCAGATCCGCGGGAAACTCCCAATCCCAGCCATCCAGCGCCTGCTGCAACACGCTGGCCGGCGGCTGGGCCTTGCGGCTCCGGCAACTGGCATGCAGGCGGCAGCGCAGTGCCCACAGCACATGCGGATCGTGTCCTAGCTCGGCCAGTTCCGCCAGCGCGACGAGTGCAGCCAGGCGCGATTTACGCTTCTGCACGCTGGCACACCAGTCATGCAGCAAATCGCGCGCGGCCACATCCCCGGCGCCCGCGCGCCGGGCCAGATCAAGCATGGCGCTGTCATCAAGCCGCAGTCGCTTGGGATGCAGGCCGACCAGCCGTGTCGAGCCGGACACGCCGATGCTGGTGCACTTATCCACATGCAAGCCGGACAGCTGCAGGCACTGGTGCAAACTGAGGCTGGTCAGTCCAGGCGCCGTCAACACCCTCACCCCGACCCGGGACAAATGCATTGCCTGCCAGTTGCCGCTCACCTGCAGCGCTCGCGGATTATCGTCATTGGACAGCAACAGGCGCCGGCCATGGGCGGCAATCTGCGCCAAGTGTGGCGCCGCGCACAATTCCAGCAGCCGCAGACCGGCACGCGCCGTGAAGCATTCCAGGCCAGACCACCCTTGCAGTTGCACGTGCTGAAGCTGCGCCGCTTCGCTGTCGAAGCTGCGAACGCGAGTGCAGCCATGCCCGATGAACGCGCGCACCCGGCTGGCGGCCGGCAGCGTGAATTGCTCGGCCATGTCCTGCGCGCCAATGAGAACAAGCAGCTCTGCCTGCGTTGTCGCCACCACAGCCGCCGCAGTACTGATATGGGCGCCGGCGAAAGCATCCCGTTCGCGGTCATCGGCGATTGCAAAACGCCCGCCGGCCCAGCAGGCGTCCAGCGCCTGCAGGTGCCCGCTGACATCCAGTCGCGGCAAGGTTTGGCCGAAATCCACATGCAGTATTGCCCCCTGTCGGGCTGTAGGCAGCATCAGCTCGCGCAGCCGGGGACAGTCGCGGATCGTCACATGCATGCCGGGGCAAGCTGCCGACAAATCCAGTCGCGCAAGATGCGGGCAGCTCGCCACGTCCAGGAATTGCAGGGCCGGATCGGCCAGTGTGAGGCGGGTTTGCGGTTGATCCTGGAGGAGCGCCCCCTGCTGGCAATCGAGCGGCAGCCGATGCAAATGA
>DATGUT010000098.1:0-7342 GCA_035301185.1 Salinisphaeraceae bacterium | reverse complement strand
CAACAGCTTGGCGGCCTGGTCACCTGGATTCCGGCCGCCATGATGAGCGCCGTGGCCACCCTGGTCCTGCTGCGCTTCAGCTTCCGCCACGAACGCGAGGCCCAGCGCAGCGCAGTCCCCCCTCCATCCGCTACGAACCCGATATGAACACCCCGCGCCTGCCCCGCTTTTCCCGCATCAGCCTGTGTCTTTTCGCCTTGTCACTGCTGGCTCTGGCCGGTTGCTCCAGCGATGTCAGCTACAACGCTCATGACATCGCCGGCGTCATGCCGGACATGAGCTTCGAACTGACCAACGAGGACGGCAACCGGGTCGATGAAACCGCTTATGCGGATGATCGCCTGACCCTGATGTTCTTTGGCTATACCCATTGTCCCGACATTTGTCCGATGACGCTGGCGCGCCTCAAAGCGGCCATGGCCAGCCTGGATGAGGACGTGCGGAACAACATGAACGTCCTGTTCGTGAGCGTCGACCCTGAGCGCGACACGCCGGAGCGGCTCAAGCAATACACGCAACACTTCGGCCCGCAGTTCGTCGGCCTCACCGGCACCCAGAAACAGCTGACCAAGCTGACCAAGACCATGCGCATCACCTACAGCTACAGCGAACCGGATGAAAACGGCTTCTACCTGGTCAACCACAGCAGCGCCGTGTTCGTGTTCGACGACGAAGGCAAGGTGCGCCTGCTGATCAACCAGGATGAAACCGTCGACCAGATCAGCGAAGACCTGCAAACTCTGCTCGAGCAGACCGCCTGAAGCACCGCTTGGCAAGCCAGGCAAAAGCCCCTCTTGTCCGAGCCTGCATGGCAGTTGCGCGGCTGTTTCCTGTACATACGCAGAAACGCGCAGGATTTTTACGCTTGCCGGTGATTGCGCTATCCTTACATGCGATTCAGCAGCCAGCATTGCATCGCACACGGGCTGTCTGTGCCAGCATTCACATCGGCCCTGGCCGACCCTGGCCCGCGGCGATGCCATCTTTCCATCTTCTTCAGGAGCGCTTATGAAACAGCCAATTCGTGTTGCCATTACCGGCGCCGCCGGGCAAATCGGCTATTCCCTCATTTTTCGTGTTGCCGCCGGTGACATGCTCGGCCCCGACCAGCCGATCATCCTGCAATTGCTGGAAATCCCGCAGGCGATGGATGCGCTCGAAGGCGTGATCATGGAAATCAACGATTGCGCGTTTCCGCTGGTCCGGGAAGTGGCTGGCAGCGACCAGCCGGAACAAGCATTCAAGGACGCCGACATCGCCCTGCTGGTCGGCTCCAAGCCGCGCGGCAAGGGCATGGAGCGCTCCGACCTGCTCAAGGCCAACGGCGACATCTTCACGACCCAGGGCAAGGCACTGAACGATCATGCCAGCCGCGACGTCAAGGTGCTGGTGGTCGGCAACCCGGCCAACACCAACGCACTGATCGCGGCCAGCAATGCGCCGGATCTGGACCGGCGCCAGTTCACCGCCATGATGCGTCTCGACCACAACCGCTCGCTGTCGCAGCTGGCGCAGAAAACCGGCACCCAGGTGACTGACATCGACGGCATGATCGTCTGGGGCAACCACAGCGCCACCCAGTATCCCGACATCAGCCATGCCACCATCAAGGGCCAGCCGGCGGCCACTCAGGTCGAGCGCGACTGGTACGAAAACGAGTTCATCCCCACGGTGCAGAAACGCGGTGCCGCCATCATCGAGGCGCGCGGTGCCTCCAGTGCCGCTTCCGCCGCCAATGCCGCCATCGACCACATGCGCGACTGGGTCCACGGCAGCGACGGCATCGTCAGCATGGGCATTGCCGCCGACGGCAGCTACGGCATCGAGGAAGGCATCATGTATTCGTTCCCGGTCATCTGCAAAAACGGCGACTACCAGGTCGTCCAGGACCTCGCCATCGACGACTTCAGTCGCGAAAAGATGCAGGCCACCGAACAGGAACTGCGCGACGAGCGTGAAACCGTCGCCGATTTGCTGTAGGTACTGGCTGCTCTCACCCTCTCCCTCAATCCCTCTCCCAGCAAGGGAATTGGAAGGATTGGGGGAGGGGCAGACTGGCCCACCAAAGCTCAGCCGCGCACGCGCGCCACGGCCTGGCACCAGCCGTCGTAGAGCGCCTGCATTTCCGCCGCGCCCTTGTCTGGCGCGAAGCGCCTTGCCGATTGCCACAAATCGGCGATTGCATCCAGCGAATCGTACAGGCCGGTTTGCAGGCCGGCCATATAGGCCGCGCCCAGCGCTGTTGTCTCGATCACGCGTGGGCGCTCGACATCGACCTGCAGGACATCGGCCAGCCAGCCGCAAACCCAGTCGTTGGCGACCATGCCGCCGTCCACTCGCAATTCGGTCGGCATGACGGCATCCTCGCCGATCGCCTCGACCAGATCACGTGTCTGATAGCAGGTGGACTCCAGCGCCGCGCGCACGATCTGGGCAATGCCGGTGTCGCGTGTCAGGCCGAGTATCGCGCCGCGCGCTTCCGGGTCCCAGTACGGCGCACCCAGACCGGTGAAAGCGGGCACCAGATAAACACCGGCAGTATCCTCGATCGAGGCCGCCAGGGCCTGCGTCTGCTCGGCCTTTTCCACCAGATTCAAAGCATCGCGCAGCCATTGGATGGCGGCGCCGGCCACGAAAATCGAGCCTTCCAGCGCATAGCTCGTCTGCCCAGCCAGTCGATAACCCACGGTGGTCAGCAAACGATGGCGCGATACGACCGCCTCAGCGCCCAGATTGAGCATGAGGAAGCAACCGGTGCCGTAAGTTGATTTCGCCATGCCGGGCGCAAAACAGGCCTGGCCGATCAAGGCCGCCTGCTGGTCGCCCACCAATGCCGCTATCGGCACCGGCGCGCCCAGGTGCGAAGCGGTCATCGTGCCATAATCGGCAGCGGTGTCACGCACTTCCGGCAACAGCGCGCGCGGCACGCCGAAAAAATCCAGCAGCTCGTCATCCCACTGCTGGGTATGGATATTGAACAACAGCGTGCGAGAGGCATTGGTCGCATCAGTGGCATGCACCTCGCCCGCAGTCAGGCACCACAACAGCCAGCTGTCCATCGTGCCGAAGGCGAGTTCGCCCCGCTCGGCCCGCGCGCGGGCGCCAGGGACGTTGTCCAGCAGCCAGGTGATTTTCGTGGCGGAAAAATACGGATCGAGCAGCAGGCCGGTTTTCGCTTGCAGCCACTGCTCGGTCGCGGCATCTGCCCGCTGGCGGCAGTATTCGCTCGTGCGCCGATCCTGCCACACGATGGCCCGGTGAATCGGCGCGCCGCTCGCGCGTTCCCAGATCACCGTGGTCTCGCGCTGATTGGTGATGCCGCAACCCGCCAGCTCCCGGGCTTCGATGTCCGCCTGTTGCAGCGCCTGGCGACAGACCTGCACCGTGTCCTGATAAATTTCGGCCGCATCGTGCTCGATCCATGCATCCGCGGGATAATGCTGTTCGAACTCCTGCTGGGCCAGCGCGCGTATATTGCCGCGGGCATCGAACACGATGGCCCGGGTGCTGGTGGTGCCTTGGTCAATCGCAAGCAGGTATTTTTGAGGCATGATGATGGCGTGATGTTGTTTGATGAGAGGCTGCAGCCAGCCCGAAAAGCATAGACGGCAGCGGACGCGAATTGAAGGGCGCGGGCAAAAACAGCGCCGACAAACCTTGTTATCCAGCCAGCCCCCATGCCCAGCGTCGGCAGGAAAATGCGATAATGCCCGCAGTAGTGATGCGGTCGCCCGCATGCGTGTCGCCACGCATGCCGCCCACGCCGCGCCTGAATCCGGAGGACGAAGTGTCGAGCACCAATGAAATCGTGGTCGAATGCCACGGCGCGCTGTCGCAGTTGTACGGCGCCCAGCAAATCCATGTCCAACTGGCGGCGGACCAGCTCAGTGTCGACGGCCTGTTCGCTGCATTGCGCCAACGCAATCCCGACGCCGCCGCGCTGCTGGCGCGCAGTGCCGTTGCCCGCGGCGACGCCCTGATCGCAGCCGATGCCAGCCTGGCGGCCGACGATCACGTGGCCCTGATCCCGCCCGTTAGCGGAGGTTGAAATGATGCATTTGTTTGACCGGCCGCTGCCGCTGGAAGAGCTGCTGGCCGAGACCGCGAATGACGGCAGCGGCGCCCTGATCATCTTCGCCGGCACCGTGCGCAACTATAACGAGGGCCGCGCAGTGGAGCGCATCGACTACAGCGCCTACGCTCCCTTGGCCGAGCGCAGCATGGCCGAAATCGAGACCGAAACGCTGCAGCGCTTCGACATCACCGCATGCCGCGTCTGCCATCGTGTCGGCACTCTCGAACTCGGCGAAGCCAGCATTTACGCCGTGGTGCGCGCCGGCCACCGGGCCGAAGCATTCGAAGCCGCCCGCTGGGCGGTCGAGGCACTCAAGCATCGCGTCGCGGTGTGGAAGCACGAGCACTATGCCGATGGCGATTCAGACTGGCTGGACGGCACCGCCCTGACGCCGGAAACCGCGCCCGAAGCCGCCCCACCCAGGAACAAAACCGGAACCACAGATTCATGAAAAACGTCGGCAGCAAGCCAGAAACACTGCGCAATGCCGTTGCCACGGCCGTATTCCAGGCCCCGAAACACTGCCTGGAGCTGGTCGCCAGCGGCAAGAGTGAAAAAGGCGACCCCGCGGCAACCGCCCGCGTGGCCGGCATTCTGGCGGCCAAGCGCACGGACGAAATCCTGCCCCTGTGCCATCCACTGCCGCTGCATAGCGCCGAAGTGTACTTCGACGTGCGCGACAACGACGTGCTGATCACGGCGGAAGTCGCCACCATCGGGCCCACCGGCGTGGAAATGGAAGCGCTTACCGCGGCCTCGGTGGCCGCGCTGACGTTGTACGACATGCTCAAGCCTTATGCCGAGCCGGAAGAACTGGCGCTGAAAAGTGCGCAACTCAGCAGCAAGACCGGCGGCAAGACGCAATTCAAGCGCACCCTGCCCAGCGCACTGCCCGCGGCGGTTATTGTGCGCGCCAGTGCCAATAATGCCGATGCGGTGGACGGGACTGGCCAAGCTGTCGCCGACTATCTGGAACATGCCGGTTTTGCCCCCGTTGCCTACACGCTGCTGGCGGAAGATGACACCACCGCTGCGCTCGCAAATGCCGTGCAAAAGCAGATGGCCAATGCAGCGGCGCTGATCGTGACGATCGGCGGCATCGGCATCGAGACCCACGACGACACGGTGGAGACCCTGGCACCGTTGATTGCCACCACAGTCCCCGGAATCATGGAGACGGCGCGCGCCTATGGCCAGCGGCGCACACCATATGCCATGGCTTCGCGCGGCATTGCCGGCTTTGCCGAAGACAGTCTGCTCGTCACCTTGCCCGGCAGCCACGACGGCGCCATGGAAAGCCTGGAAGCCGTGCTGCCGGGGCTGGTGCATATCTTCAGGATTCGCCACGCATAGTTTAGTGCCTCAGCCCCAGCTGAGGCCCCTGCACATAAAAAATCCGGCTTATGGCGCTGCTCAGCAATATAACGCGCTCACTGCTGCGCCGGCTATTGCCTGCATTCAGCCAGGTGCCGGCGCTGCCCGAACAGCCTGCAGTGGCATTGTCGGCCAAGACACTGCTCGGCCGCGGCAGGCGCCGCGAATGCCACCACCACCCGGAACGACCGGAGTTGTGCGTCAAGGTCGCGCGCCACCCGGAACAGCTGCAGGCGCAGGAACCCAGCATTGTCGAGCATTATTGCGCCACCATGCTGGATCGCAACAACATCTCCCTGCGCCATCGCCCGCGCTGCCACGGCTGGACTGCCACCAATCGCGGGCCTGGTTTACTCGTGGAGCGGATCGTGGAAGCGGATGGGCAGACATCGCCCACGCTGCAGACCTATGCGCGCCAAGGCAGAATCACGCTCGCGCAATTCGAGGCGATGTTTGCCGAACTCCGCGCCTGGTGCCTGGATAATGGCGTACCGATCGAGGACATGGGCTCGAGCAATCTGCTGGTACAACAGCGAGAGGGCAAATTACGCCTGGTGCTCATCGATGGCATCGGCGGCAATAAAATCAAATTGAATTATCTGCTTTATCGGCATTTGCGCTGGTATGCCCGCATGCGCACCCGGCCACGCTGGCCGCGCTTCCATCTCGAATTGCGCCGCGAAATGCTGATATTGCTGCACATCGGGGAAACAACATTACCCCATGGGCAAAGGCCGCCGGCACCTACCTCAAAATAACTCTTTTATCAGGACACGAAGGACGGCCAGGCCCTGCCCCAGGCACTGCACGATCCTGGTGCCTTGCAGGTTTAATCATTACAATCTGAATACTGATGCGCCATTTTGCGAGATATGCATTATGGGACTGTTGACCAAGCTAACGCGGCCTTTGCTGATCTATGGCGCACCTCAGCTGATTCAAATTCCCGCATGTCCGCCAGAGCCACTATACAATCTTGACGACTCCACCCTTATCGGGAAAGGCGCGGTTCGCGAATGCCACCAGCATCCCGATGACAGCGACTTGTGCATCAAGATCACCTGCGATATTGCCAATGAGCGCAAGCGCGGGCAAAACAATCTGGAAAATTACTTGAACAACGTGCTCCACAATCGTGGCGTGTCAACCAGGCATTTGCCGCGCTGCCATGGCTGGGTGGCGACCAATTTTGGCCCCGGCCTGGTGTTGGATCGTGTTCACGATTTGGACGGCCAGACTTCGCTAACCCTCAGAGACAGCCTGCTCGCCGGCGAGACCAGTGAATCGCAGTTCTGGACCATGTTTGCTGAGCTGCGGTTCTGGGCAGTCACAGAAGGCATGCCAGTTTATGATGTGGAAATTGACAACATGGTCGTCCGCCAAGACGGAATAAAGCCACATCTCGTCATAACCGATTGCGGTACAAAGGTTAAATTCAAATATGTTCTTTACGGCAAGTGGCCTTGGTATGCCAGCCTCTACACCAGAAGCCACTGGCGCAAGTACAAACAAATAATGCGTGAGGAGATAGCCAGGCTATTCGCGAACAATGACGCCGCAACACTTCCGGCAGAGCGAATTTCCATGCAAGAACGATTACATGCCCGCTCGATCAAAGATACCTGCCTGCCCGAATGCGGCCACCGTGCTGGCGCTGATCATGACTCGGCCCGCCTGCGCACGCATGACGCTGGCTCAGAGTTGGGTCAGCAGCGGAGACTCTAGGAGTCTGCGCCGTAGGAAGTTGAAAGGTGATCAGATGCGGATTCATCATAATGTTGATGCCTTCACTGTTGGGTTCACCGGGTCATTGGCGCATTAGGAGCATGTCAGCGGCTGAACGCAGCTGATCGAACGGCCCTTCGATCATGTCACAGGGCCACCAGTGGCCGC
>DATGUT010000097.1:0-5568 GCA_035301185.1 Salinisphaeraceae bacterium | reverse complement strand
CACTCCAAACAAGTCCAGTGCCGCACCAACGGCCGCAAGCGTGGCTCAGGTGCCGTATTACCAAATGCTGGTGCAATCGCAGGCGGGCTCCGCCCTGCTCATACTCGGCAACCTCGATTACGGCCGCGAGGCCTGGTACAGCGGCGGCGATGAAATCCTGTTTCTGCGCCATGGGCTGCTGGTGAAAACCTGGAACATGCAGCCCGACATCATCGCCACGCACCTGCCTGCAGACAGCCCTTTCCGCAACGGGTTGCACCACCTGCGAGAAACAACGCGGAGCAGCCGCCGGCTTGATCTGCCGGATTACCGCTATGGCATCCAGGCAAACACGACGCTCGCCCCGGCAGGGCTGCATGCGGTCACCATCCTGGACGAGACCCGCCAGCTGCTGCGCATCGACGAGCATGTCGAAGCCCCTGCAATAGCCTTCGTTGCCGACAATCGCTATTGGGTGGACCCGAGCGATGGCTTCGTCTGGCAAAGCCAGCAGACGATCCCCGGCGGCCTGACCTTGACGCTGACCCAGCTCAAGCCATATCGCGGACGGCGGAATCAATGAAACCTATCGCACTGCCCTGCAAAGGCTCGAACGCGACGGGCATCCAGCGTGCCGGAGCCGCGGCAAGGCGCTGCCGGGCCCGGGCCGGTATCCTCGGCCTGGCGCTGTTGCTTGCCTGCATCGGCATGGGCGCCGTGGCCGCCACGTTGCAGGTGCAAATAAGCGGCAAGGTCGCCAAGCCGGGCTGGCAGCAGCTCGCCGATGGCGCCCGGCTGAGTGATGCGCTACTGGCAGCCGAAGTGCTGCCCGAAGCCTACCCGCTGGGCGCCGCATGGCTGCGCCCTTCGCTGCGTGAAGAGCAGCTGCGCTGGCAAGCGGGCCTGCTGTACGACATCGGCCAGCTCGAGGGGCATGCCCGCATCGCCGGCAACGCTGCCATAGCCGAGTTCGCCGCCACGCTCGAACGCCGCTGGCAGGCCATGCCGGTTACCGGGCGCCAGCGCATGGCCCTGCTGGATCCGCGGCCGCTGGAAATATCCCCGCAGAATCATTTGCTGGCCAGTGGCGATCGCATTATTTATCCTGCACGCCCGGCTCAGGTTCAGATCCGGGGCGCGGTGCACAAGCCTTGCACCCTGCCCTTCGTCCCCATGCAAACCGCACGCGAGTACCTGCCGGATTGCCGCCTGGCGGCAGCCGCCGATCCCGACTGGCTGCACATCATCCAGCCCGACGGCCACAGCGAGCGCCGCGGCATCGCGCTGTGGAATCGCCAGCCTGGGCAAGTGCTGGCGCCCGGCGCCATCGTCTATGTGCCCGTAGATCCGAAATACCTGCCCGCCGCCGCGCGTGACACCTTCAACCATGACGCTGTGCGCTTTCTGTCCACGCAAATCCTCGCTGTCGATGGCAGTTTCGAGGCTGGCTCATGAAGCCCGTTTTGCGTCCACACCAGTTGCTGGCCCTTCTGGGGCTGCTCGTCGTCGGCACACTTGGCGCGCAGGAAGCGACCATCACCTCATGGACCCAAAGCGACATGGGCGGCGTCGGGCTGTTGCAAATGCCGAGCGCCCGCATGGCCGACAGCGGCGAATTCAGCTTCAGCGTCAACCGCGCATCGCCCTACACTCGCTACAACATTTCCGTACAGCCCTTTTCCTGGCTGGAAGGCACCTACCGCTACACAAACATCACCAATCGCGCTTATGGCGTGAGCGGCACCGATCAACACCGAAAAGACAAATCGGCAGACATAAAACTGCGCCTCAAGCAGGAAAGCCATTGGTGGCCCGCCATCGCCGTGGGCTTGCGCGATGTGGGCGGCACCGGCCTCTTTTCCGGCGAATACGTCGTGGCCAGCAAGCGCTTCGGCAACTTCGACCTGACCATGGGCCTGGGCTGGGGCTATGTCGGCGCGCGCGGCAACATCCGCAACCCGCTGGGCATGGTCTACAACCGCTTTGACACGCGGCCGCCGCCCGACGTCGGCGAAGGCGGCAAATTCAATGGCAAGAGCTGGTTCCGCGGGCCCATGTCGGTGTTTGGCGGCATCGAATATCAGACACCGTGGCAACCGCTGCGCCTGAAAATCGAATACGACGGCAACAACTATCAACATGAGCCATTGCACAACGACCAGCGGCAAAAATCGCCGATCAACCTGGGCCTGGTCTACCGCCCCAGCAAAAACATCGACCTGGTCCTGGGCTGGGAGCGTGGCGACACCGCCCTGTTTGGCCTGACCCTGCACGGCAACCTCGGCCAGGCCGAGCCGACGCCCAAGCCCCTGGACCCGCCGCCGGAAACGAAACCCGAGCAGGTGGCGCCAGCTGCACCGGCAAACGCCGATTGGGCCGCCATCAGCCAGCGCCTGCAGGAAAATGCCGGCTACGAAGTCCACGAAGTAAGCCAGAATGAGCGCGAGCTGTTCGTGACCGCAGAACAGCGACGCTATTTCTACCCCAGCGAAGCGTTCGGGCGCGCCTCCCTGATTCTGGACAATGCACTCGGCCCCGACATCGACTGGTTTACCATCGTCGACAGCAGCAAGGGCATGAAAACGCAGGCCACAAGCATCGACCGGCAGCGTTTTCAGAAATTGCGAACCCATGATCTCCCGCTGCCGGCCATGCGCCGCAGCGTGGTGCACGGTCCTGCTCATGAAAACAACAGACGGAAGGTCTTGTACGACGCGCCCCTGCAGCGCTACCGCGGCGGCTTTGGTCTGAATGTCACCGAAAACATCGGTGGCCCGGATGCCTTCGTGCTGTACCGGGTCAACGCCGCTTACGATGCCGAATTCAGGTTCAATGAAAACCTGTGGCTCAGCGCGACGGCACAATACAATCTGTTCGACAACTACGACAAATTCACCTACGACGCCTCGTCCCGGCTGCCGCGCGTGCGCACCAACATCCGCCAATACCTGACCCATTCGCGGCTGAACATGCCCAACCTGCAGCTGAGCTATGCCAAACAACTGGCGCCAAACTGGTATGGCATGGCTTACGGCGGTTATCTGGAAAGCATGTATGCAGGCGCTGGCGGCGAAATCCTGTACCGGCCTGCAAACGAAGCCTGGACCCTTGGCGCCAACATCAACCGCGTGCGCAAGCGCGCCTTCAGCCAGCACTTTGGCTTCCGCGATTACCGGGAAACAACCGGGCACGTCACCGCCTACGTGAAAACCGGCATCCAGGATATTCTGGCCAAGGTCAGCGCCGGGCGCTATCTCGCCGGCGACTGGGGCGGCACCCTGGATTTATCGCGCCAATTCGACAACGGCGTACGCATGGGTGTCTGGGCCACCCTCACCAATGTCTCCAGTGAAGACTTCGGCGAAGGCAGCTTCGACAAGGGCTTCTACATCAGCATTCCATTCGACTTGATGCTGCCGCGCTCCACCACCAGCCGCGCCAACCTGGTCTGGCAGCCGCTGATTCGCGACGGCGGCGCCATGCTCAATCGCCGTTACGACCTGTATGGCCTGACATCCGCCCGTGATCCCGACTTGTTCAACAATAACTTCAATATGATCAAGCCGTGAACCAGGCTCTCATGTTTCGCCGCACGTGAAGGAATCTGCGGAGCAAAGGCCCCAAAGCTCATGAGATTCCTCCACTTCAGTCGAAAGGACAAGCTGCGCCCGTCATCTCGACTGGAGGGAACCTGCGACCGCAATGGAGAGATCTCCTTTACTTCGCCACCGGGCATCGAGATTTCTCCACTCGCTTCGCTCGGTCGAAATGACAACGCACCCCATCCGCTCCGCTTCGGCTGGAATAATTGTAGTGTGCGTCATTCCGAGCGCAGCCGAGGAATCTCTCGAGCAAAAGCCCCAACCGCGTGAGATTCCTCCACTACGCGCTACGCGCTCCGGTCGGAATGACAAGGCCTTACTTGATCGTATATACAACACAGCCACCCACTCTGGAGCCTGTCGTTTCGCCCTGGAGGGGGCCTGTGCCAAAACGGCGAGCTGCGCCCGTCATCTCGACTGGAGGGAGCCTGCGACCGCAATGGAGAGATCTTCTTTACTTCGCCACCGGGCATCGAGATTTCTCCACTCGCTTCGCTCGGTCGAAATGACAACCCTATTTTGGCGTAGCTGAGACTGATACATAATCAGGAAGCTTTATGCTCATAGCTGGGGTTGGTACATGACCAGGCACGCCTTTGCCAAACCAAATTCGCTGCAAATCTTTTCCAATCAGGGCACTGCCCGTGCAGGCAGCGCCGATCTAAACTAAAATAAACACTGAATTCATTGGTTCAGAGCGGAATGCGGTCGCAAGCGTTGCACCGCAGTTGCTGGACAACATAATGAACTCATCGCGACAATTTTGCCAAGGGCGGCTGGCCCGCTTGCTGCTGCTTGCGATATCGCCGTATTCCACGGACGGCACTGCCACTTTGGTTCGATGGTCACCACTTCACCCTGACAGTGCCAACCTGAGCGCATCAACGACAAGCCACACGCTTCACGCCCGCCCGGGAGCCACATCTGTTCAACAATAATTGCAGAACAAACAAAATCATGATCTACGCGCCCTTGTTTAGCCGCCCCACTCTGCCGCGCCTGGCCCTGATTACGGTGCTGAGCATGCTGCTTTACGCCGCGCTGGTCGACAATCCAGCGCCAGAAATCGCCCACAACAGCGACAAGCTATATCACATCATTGCTTTTACCGCTCTTGCCATTTGTACGCGCATGGCCTTTCCTCGTGGCTCCTTATGGCGACAAATTGTGGCCATGCTGGCGCTCGGCGCCGCCATCGAGGTTATACAGTATTTTCAGTCCTATAACGTAGCCGACGTCTGGGATTTGGTGGCCGACGCCATTGGCATCGGCTTCGGCCTCGCATTAATGCGCCTGCCGCCACTGGCACGCTGTCGAGATTGGTTCTGGCACCGGGAAGGCACGACTGACACAAACGCTGCCTGATCACGGTCGGAAAACTGGAGTCGGCCCGTGAGAGCTCATGGTCCAATTGCGCAGTTCACTGACACCGCCGACTGCGCCTTCTCGTCAGCATCAAACGAAGCGCACCCGATTGGTCGCACCTGCCCTATACGCATGCAAAAGACCCTTGATGATGCATGAAAGCTCAGCTATCACTCTGAATTCTGTCAGTGCGACTGGAGGGCCCGCACCAGAATGACAAACCACCCTGTCATCTCGACCGGAGGGAGCCCGCGACCACAATGACAACTGCGCCTGTCATCTCGACTGGAGGGAGCTTGCGACCGGAATGGAGAGATCTTCTTTGCACTGCCACCGGGCATCGAGATTTCTCCACTCGCTTCGCTCGGTCGAAATGACAACAGGCCCCATCCGCTCCGCTTCGGCTGGAATAATTGTAGTGTGCGTCATTCCGAGCGCAGCCGAGGAATCTCTCGAGCAAAAGCCCCCAATCGCGTGAGATTCCCCCACTACGCGCTCCGGTCGGAATGACATGGCTTTACTTGATCGTGTATGCAACGCAGCCGCCCGCTCTGGAGCCTGTCGTTTCGCCTTGGAGGGAGCTTGTACCAAAATGGCAAGCTGCGCCTTGTCATCTCGACTG
>DATGUT010000096.1:0-2178 GCA_035301185.1 Salinisphaeraceae bacterium | reverse complement strand
GGATTCCGTCATGAACCAGACCCGGAGCTGGCCGTGCTCATCACGCAGCGTGATGCCGACGTCGCCATTGAACAGGCCGCTGCGATAATCATTTTGCGTCACCATGACCGGGCGGCCGTGATACCACAGGGCCGCCGGGTTGAAGTCGAAGCGCCGCGCCAGGCGTTCGCTGATGCCGCTGTTGAGCGTCTCGCTGCCGGCGGGGCCGTTGCGCACGGCGGCCAGCACGCACTGGCGCTCGAGCAGGGCGAGGGCGCTGGCCGGATCGGCGGCTTGCATCAGCGCAGCATAGTTCGTGACCAGGCGATCCATGAGTTCGCGCATGGCAGCGGCATCAGCACCGTCGTGATAAGCCAACTCGGCATGGCCCGCTTGCAACAACTCGGTGGCAGTATCCGCAGCGCCAGTGTTCACGGCGGCGGCCAGGCGGCCAATAATGCTGTCGGCGTTGAAGCGGCGGCTGGTCTGCAGCGTCACCACGTGATCGGCCAGCGCATGCGTGCCCGCCGTGTTCGGCTCTGCCAGCAACTCACCCGCGGCCCGTTGCTGGGCGGCACTGAAGCGATTGACCCCGGCGCTGGCACAGATTTCGGCAAGCACCGAGCCCGACTCGACCGAGGCCAGTTGATAGCGATCACCCAGCAATATCAGGCGCGCACTGCCATGTATGGCCGCCGCCAGCTTCGCCATCAACGGCAAATCCACCATTGACGCCTCATCCACGATGACCACATCGGCCGGCAGCGGATTGTCGGCGTGAAAACGCGGCCTGGTGCCGGCGCCGCTCAGGCCGAGCAGCCGGTGCAGCGTATGGGCGCTCTGCGGCATGTGCTGCAGCACAACTGGATCGAAATCGGCGCTGTCCTGCATCTGCTCGAGCCCGGCGCGCACGGCATCGACCATGCGCGCCGCCGCCTTGCCGGTGGGCGCGGCGAGTGCCACCAGCGGCACCGGGTCGTGTACAGCGAGCGCGTTTTCGATCAGCAGGCGCAGCAGCCGCACGATGGTGTAGGTCTTGCCGGTGCCGGGGCCGCCGGAGATGACGCAAAAGCGATGGCGCAAGGCGACAAAGGCGGCCACGGCCTGCCAGTTGCTGGCCTCTGGGTTGGCGGCATCGTGCGCGAACAGGCCTTGTTCCGGCAGCAGGCGCTGGCAGGCGACCGGCGCGGGTGCCGTTGCGATCAGCTTGCGCAGGCGCTCGGCCAAGCGTGTTTCGTAAACATGGTAGCGCTGCAGATACAACCGATCGTGCTCCAGGATCAACGGCCGCACGGTCGCCGGGGCTCCCACCAGCGGGCTTTGTGCCAGGGCCGCCGGCAGCTCCTGCTGCTGCTCCCGGCTCATCAGCGCCGCCGGAATCTGCTCCAACGCCAGGCAGGTATGGCCTTGGGCCACGGCGCGGCTCGCCAGCGCGAAAGCGCGCGCAACCAGGGCGCAGGCCCCATGGCGTCGTGCCCAATTTTCGAGTGCCAGGTCGAGATCGGACAGGCGGTCAGCCTCAGCCTCTTCATGCGCCTGGACTGTCTTCATGGCCGAATGTGCAAGTGTATCCATCAAATGACCTCGATGCGCAGATCAAACAGGGCATCCAGTGCTTCGATTAGCGCCGGATCGGGGCGATCGCTGAACACGCCGGCCGTGCTCGCGCCGTCCATGGCGCGCACGAACAGGTAGTGCACGCCACCCAGCTGCGTGGCCGAGTCGTAAGCCGTGCCCAGGCAGCGCCGCAAGTGCCGGTGCAGGGCGACGCTGTAGAGCAGGTATTGCAAATCATAATGGGCGCGGCTCATGGCCTGTTGCAGCGCGGCCGGCGCGTAGGCAGCGGCCGTGTCGCCGAGATGGTTGGTCTTGTAGTCGAGCACGTAATAGCGGCCAGCGGCTTCGGCGACCACGTCGATGAAGCCTTGCATGAGGCCGTACAGTGTCTGCCTTGGATCGCCGCCGAGGGCGGCCGGCAGGTAACCCGCGCCACGCAGCGTGTCGATCAACTCACCGAGGCGCGCGCCGCGCAGGCGCAGCATGAAGCCCATTTCCGCGCGCAGGCGGGCATGCGGCAGCGCCACCAGCGGGCCGAGGTCTGGCAGCGGCGCGTGTAGGGTGCGGGCGACGAGATCGACGGTTTGCCCGATGCGCGGATCATCTGCATGGTCGCCGAGCAGGCCATAGGCGCGCAGCCTG
>DATGUT010000095.1:0-6445 GCA_035301185.1 Salinisphaeraceae bacterium | reverse complement strand
TCGGCGCCGATCGCGGCCGCCGCGGCCCAGACCACGCACCCGGTGCGCCAGGGGCTGGTGTCCATGACGCAGACATTCATCGACACCATCATCGTGGTCAGCTTCACCGGCCTCGTCATCATCACCACTGGTTCCTGGAAGGAAATTGATCCGGCCACGGGCGAGCAGATTAGTGCCGCACTCATGACCGGCGAGGCCTTCACCCACGGCCTGCCGGGCGAATGGGGGCATTGGGTGGTGACCATCGGCATCGTCCTGTTTGCTTTCTCCACCCTGTTGGGCTGGAGTTACTATGGCGAGCGCAACATCGAGCGCCTGCTCGGTGTGCGCGCGGTCATGCCGTTTCGCATCGTGTTTTCCCTGGTCGTGTTCATCGGCTGCGTATCCAAACTGGAGCTGGTCTGGACGTTCTCCGATGTCGCCAACGGTCTGATGGCGCTGCCCAACCTGATCGGCATTCTGATCCTGTCGGGCCTGATTTTCCGCGAGACCCGGCATTACCTGAAGCATGATCCCAAGCTTGAGGCCAACAAGGCCGAAGTCGAGGCATTCATGGCCGGTCAACCGGGCTGGGAGGATTGGAAGGCTGGTGATGTCGTGGGCTCCTCCCACCGCGGGGTGGTGGGTGGCACTTGGTTCAAGCGCTAGCCAATATTGGTCAGGGAGGCGCGGGGCGCTTCCCTGACTTGCTCTGGCAGAGGCAGCAATGGAGCCTGTTCAGACCATCAGCAACAGGATAAGAATGGTGATGCCGAGCACCAGCGTGCCATAGCCCAGCACCTGCAGCACCCGCGGGTCGGCAATCGGCTCGGGCAGCGGTTTGTGGCTGAGCACCCACTGGCGGCGCATGGCCATGACCACGGTCAGAAGCAGCAGCACGAAGGCCATCGCCGCCGCGACCCAGTGCAGCCAGCCTGGCCCCGGCGTCTCGTAGCGCAGCAACAGCAGGATGCCGTTGACCGCGAACGCAAGCGAAGTCCGCGACCAGGCCAGATAGGTGCGTTCGGCCTGCAGGCCGGCGGGCGCGCTTGCTGCCATCCCGCTGTTTCGTTCAGCGGCTGCCATAAACAAGCGTCAGCGCGATCACCAGCATGCCGATGGCAATCACACCCAGGGCCAGCAGCCAAGGCATGGCAGTGCGCGGCAGGGCTGCCTCGCGGCGCATGGCTCTTTGCGAGGCCTCCCAGCGCAGCGCGCTGCCAAGCACGGCGGCAATGCTGAGCAGGGCCAGCAGGGCGGCGACCGTCTTGCGCAGGTAAGGCGTGCCGAAATCCGGCAGGAACTGGGTGATGGCAACCGCCGCCGCCAGCAATGCCAGTGCCGTGCGGATCCAGGACAGGAACGTGCGCTCGTTGGCCAGCGTGAAGCGGTAATCGGGTTCGCGTTCCTCAGCGGTTTCGCGGTTTCGTCGGCTCATGGTGCGCGATTTGAAATATATACCATAGCGCAATCGTCGCATGCGAAGCCATTTGCCATGGCGTATGGACGGCAGATCATTGATGGCGCTTCAATTCACGCCTGGCGATCTGGTTGCGATGCACTTCATCCGGGCCGTCGGCAAAGCGCAGCGAGCGCGCGTTGGCATAGGCATGGGCCAGGAACGGATGCGCCATGCCGTAGCCGCCGAATGCCTGCATGGCCCAATCGATGACCTGGCAGGCCATGTTGGGCGCCGCCACCTTGATCATGCCGATTTCCTGCGCCGCCGCCTTGTTGCCGACGCGATCCATCTTGGCGGCGGCGTTGAGCACCAAAAAGCGGCACTGGTCGATCATGATGCGGGCTTCGGCAATGCGTTCGCGCGTCACGCCATGCTCGGCAATGGGCCGGCCGAAAGCCGTGCGCTCCAGCGTGCGGCGACACATGAGTTCCAGCGCCCGTTCGGCCTGGCCGATCAGGCGCATGCAATGGTGGATGCGCCCCGGGCCGAGCCGGCCCTGGGCGATTTCAAAGCCGCGGCCTTCGCCGAGCAGCAGGTTTTCTGCCGGCACGCGCACGTTGTCGAACGTGATTTCGGCATGGCCGTGCGGTGCGTCGTCGAAGCCGAGGACTGGCAGATGGCGCTCAATGGTGATGCCGGCGGTGTCGCGCGGAATCACGATCATCGATTGCTGGCGATGGCGATCAGGATTGTCCGGATCGGTCTTGCCCATGAAGATGAATACCTTGCAGCGCGGATCCATGGCGCCGGACGACCACCACTTGCGACCGTTGATGACATATGCGTCGCCATCGCGCACGATCGAGGATTCGATGTTGGTGGCATCGGACGAGGCCACTTGCGGTTCGGTCATGGCAAAGCAGGAGCGGATTTCGCCCTGCAACAGCGGCGTGAGCCATTGTTCCTTGAGCGCCGCGCTGGCATAACGCTCCAGGGTTTCCATGTTGCCGGTATCCGGGGCCGAGCAGTTGAATACCTCCGGCGCCCACTGCACCCGCCCCATTTGTTCGCACAGCGGCGCATATTCAAGATTGCCAAGCCCGGCGCCGCGCGTGGACGCCGGCAAAAACAGGTTCCACAAACCGGCCTGCCTGGCCTTTGCCTTCAACTCCTCGATCAGCGCCAGCGGCTGCCAGCGATTGCCGCTGGCCACTTCCTGGGCAAAGCGCGCCTCATTGGGATAGACGTGCGCCTGCATGAACGAGGCCAAGCG
Organism: Salinisphaeraceae bacterium; assembly: GCA_035301185.1. Classification (GTDB taxonomy): domain Bacteria; phylum Pseudomonadota; class Gammaproteobacteria; order Nevskiales; family Salinisphaeraceae; genus DATGUT01. Next base: position 3,791 of record DATGUT010000095.1, on the reverse strand, counting down.
CTCGATGAGATGCTTGACCTTGTCGCTGTATTCGAAATTCACGCGCTGACTCCGTCTGATTGTGATTGCAGGCACTCGCCGGCAGAGGTGTTGAGCCGCGGCCGATTCTGATGCCAGGCGAATGCTTGTTCACCATATCGCCGGCGCTGCAGGGCGGCAAGCGGCGCAACCGTGCTCGCTGCAGGCGCGTGTTGGCTGCCGGGAGCCATGTCAGTACGCCTGCTCAGGTAAGCTGTGCCCGTGATTCACGGTCTATCGGTTGGCAACGTTCATGCTTACTCTCTACCACAGCGCCAGCGCGCGCTCGTTTCGCGTGTTGTGGACGCTGGAGGAAATGGCACTGGATTATCGTCTGCTCATGGTGGCGTTTCCGCCGCGCGTGCAGCAGCCGGATTATCTGCAGATCAACCCGCTGGGCACGGTGCCGACGTTTTTCGACGGTGACCTGCGCCTGACCGAATCGGCCGCGATCTGCCACTATCTGGTTTCCCGCCATGGCCCGTCCGAACTCAATGTGACACCGGCAGAAGAAGCTTACGGTGCCTTTCTGAACTGGCTGCATTTTGGCGAAGCCACCCTGACTTTTCCGCAGACGCTGGTGCTGCGCTATGGCCAATTCGAGCCGCAAGAGCGTCGTCAGCCGCAGGTCGTGACCGATTACACACGCTGGTTTCTGGCACGCCTGCGCGCAATCGAGGCGACTGTCAGCAGCGCAGACTGGCTCTGCGCGGAGCGCTTTACGGCGGCAGACATCGTGGTCGGTTATGCGCTTATGCTGGCTTCTGAGCTGGGATTGGCGCAACACTTCAAACCCGCGACCGCGGCTTACTGGCAGCGCCTGCAGCAGCGCCCGGCATTCGTCGCGGCCATGGCACGCCAGGCGGGCCATGCCTCGCCAATCAAGCTGCAAGCGCAATAGCCCCTGCATTTTCCATGAAGCGCCATGGTGCAGTAGCTGTTTCTGTTCGTCGCGATTGAGCGGCTGCCTGCTCACTGCTCCTGCGAATCGGCCGCTGGTGTCAGCGTCGTGCCGGCCGACGCCGATATGACAGCCACGATCGCGAGCCATTGCAGCAGTGACAGATGCTGGCCCAGGAACAGCAGCCCCGACAGCGCGCCGAAAGCCGGCTCCAGGCTCATCAGTGTGCCGAAAGTGGCAGTGGGTATGCGCGGCAGGGCGACCATCTCCAGCGTGTAGGGCAAGGCCGTCGACAGGATGGCGACGACAGCGCCGAGCTTCAGTACTTCAGGTTGCAGCAGCGTGGCGCCTTCCTGCCAGATGCCGATGGGGGCGGCGACCAGCGCCGCGACGGCTACGCCCAGAACGGCGCTATGCATGCCATGCATGCTGCCCGCCTTGCGCCCAAACAGGATGTAGAGTGCCCAGCACGCGCCGGCGCCAATGGCAAAGGCGGCACCCGACAGGTTGACCGCGCTGGTGGCAGCGGCGCCAGGCCACAGCAGCACTGCCAGTCCGATGATGGCGAGGATGACCCAGATCAGATCCAGCGCCCGCCGTGAAGAGATGATGGCCACCGCCAGCGGGCCGGTGAATTCGAGCGCCACCGTGATACCGAGCGGAATACGATGCAGCGCCTGGTAAAACAGGAAATTCATCGCGCCCAGGGCGATGCCGTAAAAGATGATCGGACGCCAGGCGCTGCGGGCAATGCGGTAGCGCCACGGCCGCATCAAGGCCAGCAGCATGATGGCGGCCAGAATCAGGCGCACGGATGTAGTGCCGGCCGGCCCGGCAATCGGGAACAGGGACTTGGCCAGGGAAGCCCCTGTCTGGATGGCGGCCATGGCAAGCAGCAAAAGGGCTACGGGCCAGATGCGGGCGACGACGAGGCGATGTAATTGTTGGATGTCCACAAACAAGCGTTGCCGCTTTACATGCTGAGTTTGGTCGAAGACATAGGAAGGTTGGCGAGCAGCACACAGTACAGCATCCGCAAGATCATCGCACTTGCGAGCGTCACGGCTGCGCTATTGCAATGCCATAAAAAACCCGGCGCAAGGCCGGGTTTTGGGGCTGTATGCAGTGGCAGCAATCAGTTTGGTGCCGGTGCCTGCTGTTGCTGAATGCTTTGCAGCTGCTGGCGGATTTCCTGCATGTCCTGCATCAGCTGCTCGACTTCATCACTGTGCGCTTTCATGGCTGTGAGCGTGTCGTCCTGCAATTGTTGGCCGGCTTCCTGAATGTCTTCCTGCTGCAGGGCAGCGGCGCGCGCCTGGCCGAGCTGCTGCTGCTCATTCTGATACTCTTGCATGATGTTCTGGCGCTCTTCGTCGCTCAGATCCTGATCCTGCAGCTTTTCCGACATGGTCTTGACCCGTTCCTGGCCGGCGTCGAGATCATAACCTTGTTCCTTGATCTCGTTCTTGACCAGCTCCATGTATTCCTCTTGCTCCTGGGCCAGCTCAGGGTTGGCGGCAAGTGTTTCGTCGTGAATTTCTTGCAGCCTTTGCGCCTTTTCCTGCAACTCCTGTACCAGCTGTTGCACTTCCTGCTGCTCGGGAGCAGCGGTTGCGCCGGCATTGCCCATTGGCGCATCGCCGGCTTGCTGAGCCACGGCCACGCCGCTCAGGCTCAAGGCAGCAACGGTGAGCATCAAGGTAATGGCTGTCTGTTTAATCATAAGATAAATCCTGTATATCAAATCAAAGTCAAAATATTTAAAGATGCATGTTGTCAGAATTCGACTGGGAATGCTGCTTTTGCCGCCTCCTTGAGGCCAGTGCGTCTGCTTCGCGCGTCGTCTTGGGCAACTTGTACCGTGTCACGGCGGTCATGACCCACTGCACCGATGATGCAAGGCCTATACGGTAACCTGGAGATATGAACAATGGCTTAACATTAATGCGTGTACGCAACACTGCGCCGATGGTTTCGCCATTATCCAGCAACGGCACCCAGGCGCCGCGTTCGTCCGGCACGGTGCCATACGTGCCGACCAGCTTCTTCTTGGCCACGCCGAGCGTAACCAGGCCGCTGACCAGGCCCAAATGGGCCGCCACCCCCACGCGCCGCGGGTGGGCGATGCCGTGGCCATCGACCATGAGCAGGTCAGGCACGATGGATAATTGCGCCAGCGCCTGCAATGCCGCCGGGATCTCGCGGAACGACAGCAGCCCTGGAATATACGGCATGCGCGTGGGAATGCGGGCCACCTGGGTTTCCAGCACTTCCAGCGTGTCGGCAGCCAGCACCACGGCCGCAGCACGGGTGACGCGGCCGTTTTCCTCGAAGCCGATGTCCATGCCACCGAGCGTGCGGATGGTGCCAAAGTCATCCTCGCTGTGCAGGTATTTGACCAGCTGCTGCTGCAAGGCAATGCCTGCGCGGGCTGTGACTGGCCAGTCATGTGCGATCTGCAGCGGCGCTCCGGGTGGCGATATGATGCGAATTGGGTTGGCGTCAGTGTCACTCATCAGGTTGTGTCAGGCTGGCCTGTTTGGCAACAAAGCGCTGCATGAGCTCGAGCGTCTCCTCGCTTACGTGGTGTTCCACGCCTTCGGCGTCTTGGCGCGCGGTCGTTTCGGAAACGCCGAGCGCCCGCAGGAAGCGCAGCACGACAAGATGGCGCTTGCGTGACACTTGGGCCATGCGAATGCCGGCATCGGTCAGGAAAATCGAGCGATAAGGCTGGCTGGTCACGAGGCCGGCCTCGTCCAGGCGCCGGATCATCTTGCCCACCGTGGCTTGAGTGACACCCATGCGCTGTGCCAATTCCACCGCGCGTGCTTCGCCCTTGGCCTGGAGCAGATCGGCGATCAGCTCGACATAA
>DATGUT010000094.1:0-4863 GCA_035301185.1 Salinisphaeraceae bacterium | reverse complement strand
GAGCTGGCCGCATCGATCGCGACATCCGGCATTATCCAGCCTGTCGTGCTGCGTGGCCAGCGGACAACCGGTTATGTGTTGCTCGCCGGCGAACGCCGCTGGCGCGCCGCGGCCCGTGCCGGCCTGCATGAGTTGCCGGCCATCATTCGCAATGATCTGACTGCAGCCGAGGCCGCCATTCTTGGGCTGATCGAAAACCTGCAACGCGAATCCCTTGGTGTGGTCGATACAGCCCTTGGCCTGCAAAGCCTGTATGACAATCACGACCTTACCCATGCAGCCATTGCCAGGCGCATCGGCAAGTCGCGGGCCTACGTGACGAATTATCTGCGCATTCTGCAGCTGGCCGAACCGGTGCAGGCACTGCTGGAGCGGGGCCGGTTAACGTTGGGTCATGCCAAGGTGCTGGTCGGCCTCGAACACAGTGCGCAAATCCACCTGGCACGCATCGCTGCCGCAACAGACATGAGCGTGCGCGCCCTGGAAAAACGTGCCCGCAATCCGGCGCAGGATGCCAACGCCACGCATCGCGGCCACGAGTCGGCACTGGCTGATCTGGAGCGGCGCCTGAGCGCCCACCTGGGGAACACGGTGCGCATTGAATACAATGCCGATCGGCGCCGTGGCCAGTTGCGCATCGACTTTCATGATCTGGATGAGTTCGATGGCCTGCTCGCACACCTTGGTTTTGAACACCAAGCGTGAGCGCGGCAGCCCGGCATGAGCGCAATCGGCAGGTGCGGCTGAATCAGCGATCCAGGATCGGCGTGTAGAGCGGGGACTCCTGCTGTGCGTAATACTTGGCGAGAGCACGCATCTGCGCATTACTCAAACCAGTGACCTGGGTGGCCATGACCGGATTCTCGCGCTCGCCATCACGATAGGCTTTCAGCACATGATAGAGATAGCTCTCGTGCTGGCCGGCAATGGTCGGGAAAGCCGGATTCTCGGAAACACCCTGCTCACCATGACACGCGGCGCAGGTTTCCACCTTCTGCTGCAGCCAGTCGGCTCCTCCCTGAGCCCCGGCCTCTTCCTCTTCTGCCCAAGCCGTGCCGGCAATGATGAACGCCAGAAACGAGAGTATTAGCAGGGAACGATGCATGATTCTGTCCTTGGTGCCTGTGCTGATCATGGCTGCGGTTGTGCCAGGAAAGCCGCAATATCCTTGTAGTCCTGCTCGCTCATGCTGGCCGCCTGTGCGTGCATGGTCGAATGCTCGCGCTCGCCGGACGCGTATGCCTCCAGCGCAGCAATGATGTAGTCGGCGTGCTGCCCACCCAGCATGGGCACCTTGAATCTGGGATAGGCGTTGCTGTAGCTGTCGATGCCATGGCAGCCCATACAGGTGTTGAACTTGACGCGGCCCTCCGCCGGATCCCCCTCGCCATCGCCCGATGCCGCAAATGCTGGTGCAGCCATAAACACAGAACAGACCAAGCCCAATAGCGCCTTACGCCAGCTATGCATCATCCAAATCTCCGCTGAACAAAACCGCCGGCTTCTCCGGCGGCGTGACCATCCTGTTGTAAAATGTGCCAACAGTCAATTCTTTTCCATAATAGCAAGATTCGTTGACAATCGTAATCCCGCCTTGTCTGCGCATGCCGCAGCCGCCAGAGCCATTGGCACAACAGCGTCGGACCCATTAATGCGCGCCGCATCGGCATGGGCGACAAGCCTGCTCGCAGCCGGCAATCATGCCTGCTAACATCAGGCGTGACTGCCGGTTGTTGACTTGGCTGTTTACCAATCCGGTTTCAAGCTTAAGGAGTACCACCATGGCCGATGTTTGGCTCAATACACTGATTACCGATACACCACAAGAAGGCTTCGAGCTTGCCATCACCCTGAGTCGTCGCGGCGTCAAATACACCCAGCCCGACACGGACGTGCTGCACCAGTTGCGCCCGGAATATGCAAACTCGGCGGATTCGCTGACCGCCGCCTCGCAAGTGGTGGCGATCAATTTTCAGACCATTGCCGCGGCCAACGGCTACTGGCGCGAATGAATCAGGGCGGCTGCCGGCGTGCCTGTGTCAGCGGCAGCCAAGACGTTTCGCAGTGCATGACAGGGCATGCGGCCACCCGCATGACTGCATCGCTTTTGCACGACATGCTGGTCATGCAGAGATGAGTGATTCCAATCCAGTCTTTTCTGCTGCTGCTCTGAATAACCATGCATGAAGCACGCCGTTTTCTGGTTTCTGGACGCGTCCAAGGCGTCTCCTTTCGCGCCAGCACTCGCGATGTCGCCCAGTCGCTCGGCCTCAGTGGCTGGGTGCGCAACCGCGACGATGGTTGTGTAGAAGGCATTGCCTTCGGCGAACCCACTGCACTGCGGGATTTTCATGGCTGGCTCAAGCGCGGCCCTGGCGCTGCGAAAGTGAAAAAGGTTGTTTTTGAGGCCATCGACGAAACGCCGCAACATCCTGGCTTCCTGATTCGCTAGCCCCATCCAGCAGGCGGCATAAAAATGCCCGGATTGGGAGGGCCGCCAATCCGGGCGGCGCTGGCACCTTCAGGGGTGTGGCACCAACGCATGGCGCATTGCACCGGGGCAGGTGCTGATCGCGCCGAGCATTGAATCAGCAGGGGAATGCTGACTCATTTGGGCAGAGCTTTGAAAGCCCGCCACATGCAAGAAATTATAGGCATAATACAACGAAATATCCAGTCGCATGCCTAGGCTGCAATCCGTGTACAATACGCACCCGATGGCGGACACGACAATCGACAAGAAAACCTTGCACGAGGCCGAACGGCGACGCACGTTCGCGATCATTTCGCATCCGGACGCCGGCAAAACCACGCTGACCGAAAAACTGCTGCTGTTTGGCGGTGCCATCCAGCTTGCTGGCACGGTCAAAGGGCGCAAGGCCAGCCGCCATGCGACCTCGGACTGGATGGCGATGGAACAGGCGCGCGGCATCTCGGTCACCACGTCGGTGATGCAGTTTCCGCATGCCGGGCGCATCGTCAACCTGCTCGACACACCCGGCCACGAGGATTTTTCCGAAGATACGTACCGCACGCTGACGGCGGTGGATTCGGCGCTCATGGTGATCGACGCCGCGCGCGGGGTCGAAGCGCGCACGATCAAGCTCATGGAAGTGTGCCGCATGCGCGACACACCCATCTTCACGTTCATCAACAAGCTGGACCGCGAGGGACGCCCGCCGCTGGAACTGCTCGATGAAATCGAAGACGTGCTCGGCATCGACTGCGCGCCGGTCACCTGGCCCATCGGCATGGGCGCGCATTTCAAGGGGGTTTACCACCTGCTCGACGATAGCGTGCATTTGTACACTCAGGAGGCCGGCAAATCCCGCACGCTTGCCATCAGCGGACCGCAGGATCCGCAGTTGGCGGAAATCGCCGGCGACAACCTGGAACAACTGCTGGAGGAGGTCGAGCTGATCCGGGCGGCGGGCCATGAGTTTGATCCCGAGCGCTATCTCGCCGGGCAGCTGTCGCCGGTTTTCTTCGGCTCGGCCATCAACAACTTCGGCATCCTGCCTCTGCTCGATGCATTCGTCGAACACGCGCCGGCACCGCGGCCGCGATCGAGCCGCAAGCGCGAGGTCGCGCCTGGTGAGAAGCCGCTGTCGGGCTTCGTGTTCAAGATCCAGGCGAACATGGATCCGCAGCATCGCGATCGCATCGCCTTCATGCGCCTGTGCTCCGGCCACTACCAGAAGGGCATGAAAATGCACCACTTGCGCAGCGGCAAGGCCATGCGTGTGAACGATGCCATCACCTTCATGGCGAATCAGCGCGAAGCCGCCGACACGGCCTGGCCCGGCGACATCATCGGCATTCACAACCACGGCACGATTTCGATTGGCGACTGCTTTTCGGAAGGGGAAGAACTGCAGTTCACCGGCATTCCCAATTTTGCCCCGGAACTGTTCCAGCGTGTCGTGTTGCGTGATCCGCTCAAGGCCAAGGCCTTGCACAAGGGGCTGGATCAGCTGTGCGAGGAGGGTGCGACCCAGGTGTTTCGCCCATTGGCCAACAATGATGTCATTCTTGGCGCGGTCGGCGTGCTGCAGTTCGACGTGGTCGCCGAGCGGTTGAAAAACGAATACCACGTCAACGCCACTTTCGAAGGCATCCAGGTACACACCGCCCGCTGGATCTACGGCCCCGAGCGGGAATTGCGCCGCTTTCGCGAGCGCATGGATACCGGTGTTGCCGAGGATCACAGCGGCGCGCTGGTCTATCTCGCACCCAGCCGCGTCAAGCTGGATCTGACCATGGAGCGCTGGCCGGACATCAGCTTTGCCAACACGCGCGAGCACCATGCTTGAGCCGTGGCGCCACCGCGGCACGCGAGCCACGGGCATCGCCACCGGCCTGATGTGCCTGTTGCTCGTGGGTTGTGCAGGCACACCAACCCAGCGCGAACCAGTGCATGATTCCCTGATCGAATCGCCGGCACACGGGCTGACGCCGCAAAAGGCGCGCGTTCTGGCGGCGCTCGACAGCTACTATGCGGAATGGGCCGGTGTGCCGTACCGCCTCGGCGGTGAAAGCAGAACAGGCATAGACTGCTCCGCATTCGTGCAACAGGCACTATCTTCAATCAACGGCATGTCGCTGCCCCGCACCACGCGCGGCCAGGCCCGCCAAGGAGACAGCATCCCACGCAGCCAATTGCAAATCGGCGATCTCGTATTCTTCAAAACGGGGCGCTATAACCACGTCGGCATTTATATCGGCGGGAAGCGTTTCATGCACGCCTCGACTCGAAAAGGCGTGACCATATCGCGGCTGGACAATAGCTATTGGCGGCGCCATTATTGGCAAGCACGTCGCCTCTAGGCCGCGCCGGCGAGGCGCAACAGCCTGCTTTCAGAA
>DATGUT010000093.1:0-4384 GCA_035301185.1 Salinisphaeraceae bacterium | reverse complement strand
TGGGGGCAATGGCTGCTCGAGCGTGCAGTCAGCTATGCGGAAAACCGCAAATCGGGCGGCCGGCCGCTGGCGCAATTGCAAGCCGTTCGACATTTGATCGCCGACATGGATACCGACCTCTACCAGGCACGCGCGTCCTCCTTGGTGGCGCAGGCCGAGCTGGACCAGATGGGGCCTTATGCAATGCCCCTGCATGCGCGGGCACCGCGCCTGATCAGCCTCGTCAAGACGATCAACGACAAGGCCTTCTTCCGCGTGGCGGATAATGCGGTGCAGATCCATGGCGGCAACGGCCTGCGCCTGGGCAGCCCGGAGGAAAAGCTGTTCCGAGTGGCCCGCAATCTGCTCATTCCAGCCGGCACCACCGAGATTCAACGCAATGCCATTGCACACGGCGTGTTCGACAAAAGAACCTGATTATGTATCGGTCTCAGCCACGCGCAAACAGGCTTGTTATTTCGACCGTAGTGCGAGGCACGAAGTGGAGGAATCTCGATGCCAATGGCTGGTGGAGAGAGATCTCTTCATTGTGGTCGCAGGCTCCCGCCGGTCGAAATGACGGAGTTCAGAGTGGGTGGCTGAGTTTCATGCATAATCAAGTAAAAGAAATTGAGGCGGAGCCATGACAGAAGGTTCGCTCGTCTGCCTGTTGCCGACCAGCGACTGTGGATGCAGACTGTCACAGCAGCAACTGCCAAGGACGTCTACTGTGGGTGCACAGCTGGAAGGGGGATCCTGATGCAGAAGCTCGGCGCCGTCACGGGGCGCTTCCAGCCTGTTCACGATCAGCATATAGAGCTCTTCAAGTTGGCGTTGCAGTCGTGCGAGCATTTGATCGTGGCTGTTACCAATCCCGACTTGGGCTCACTGTACGCATGTACGGCATCGGCCCACCGGCATCGTCCAGCGGATAATCCGTTCACTTATTATGAGCGGGTGCGATTGTTGACATCGACGCTGGCAGCAAGCGGCCTCCTGGTGCGGACGACGCTGGTCCCCTTCGATCTGGGCGCTCCTGAGCATTGGCCGGAATACGTGCCGTTGCAGACGCGCCAGTTTGTGCGCGTCTATAGTGCATGGGAAGCTGCCAAGGTTGAGCTGTTGCGCGCCAAAGGCTATCACGTAGAGGTGCTCTTCGGCGATGTGGCGACACGCCGCTCGAGTACGGATATTCGTGCGTGCATGAGGGCTGGTTCGGAATGGCAATCACTGGTGCCCCGGGCTGCACGACCGATACTGCAAGGTCTACTGGCCGCGGGCCGGATGCACGCTTTAGACCACAAGGAGCAACGATGATAGCAGCCGGCTACGGCGAAGATCAGCCGCGATTGTGCGATGACCGATTGCCGATCATCCTGATCATTCTGGATGGTGTTGGCGACCGGATTTTGCCCGAGTTGGGCCATCTGACGCCCGCGGAAGCCGCAAGAACGCCCAATCTCGATCGCGCTGCCGCTGCCGGCATGAACGGTTGGCACTTGCCGTTCGGCTGGGGTAGAGCGCCGTCGTCAGAGCTGGCACACTGGGCCATGTTCGGGTATGACATGCATGAGTTTCCCGGTCGTGCCATTTTGGAAGGGCTCGGAGCCGGTGTCGAATTGGATGAAACACAAGGCGTCCTATACGCCGCACTTCGCACCTCGAAGGCGGTGGACGGCAAATTGTGGGTGACCGGCCGTGCTGAGCGCGGCAAGGACGATGCTGATGCCGAACAATTGTTGATGGAACTGAAGCCCGTGCTGGCAGACTTTCGCATGCGGTTGGAACCGTTTGGCGGCCGCGGCGAGGCGTTGCTGCTGCTCAAGGATGTGAACTTTGCGCATGTTACCGATTCCGACCCCTTCTTCGAGACTTTTCATCCCTGGCTGAAACCGCACCCAACGATACCGACAGCGCGAAAGACCGCTGCCCGGCTTGCCGACGCGCTGATTTCGGCACGCGAGCATCTGCTGGCCAGTGCGATGAATGCGCGGCGTAGCGCAGCGGGCCGCCCGCCGTTGGATGTATTAACGACCAAATGGGCTGGCGGCCACAAACGAGTTCCTGCGTTCGCGGAAAAACACGGTGTCGCGGGTGCTGCAGTCACCAGCAGCCGCTTTTATCGTGGCCTGGCGACATATCTTGGCATGCCTTTCGTGCACGTCGCCTCCGATGAAGACAACGGAACCGACATGAAGCGCCGCCTGCAATCTGCCGTCGCCTTGATTGAACAGGGTGCCCGCTTCGTCCACGTTCATACCAAGGCGACCGACGTGGCTGGACACACGAAGAACCCATTGGCCAAGCGGGATGTGCTGGCAGCAATTGATGCCGGTCTCGATGAACTGCAGCATCTGGCGACGCGCAGTATAGTCGCCATTACCGGCGACCACGCGACACCTTCTCGAAATGGTGTCATGCATACTGGTGATCCGGCGCCGCTGACGGTGCTCGGACCTACCGTGCGTCCGGATCCGGTCGAAACATTTGGTGAAATGCATGCAGCATCCGGGTGGTTGGGACAATTGCAGGCCCACGAACTCCTGCCCATGTTAGCCGGTTTTGCGAATCGGCCGGCCTTCATGGGGCATCGCATGCAGCCGAAGCCTGCTGTCTTCCTGGCCGATGCACCGGCTGCCATGCCATTGACTGGTGCTCAGGATCATGGTTGAGCATCGGCATGCCGCGGCACGTCGCAGCGCCGATGTGCACGATTTCAAGCGCGCGCGAATTCGTGATGCAGCCAAACGCGTGTTCGCCGATCGCGGTATCCACGACACCACAATGCGTCAAATCGCGGCCGTAGCAGGCTGGAGCACGGGCGCGCTGTATCAGTATTACTCGTCAAAGGAGGAGCTGTATGCGGACGTGCTGCGGCAATCACTGGCAAAACTCCGCGATTACGTACAAAGCTCGCTGCAGCAGGCAGGCGATGAGCGCGGGCGTGCTGCACTCCGAGCACTATGGGCATATTACGACGCGCGTGGCGACGAGTTCGATCTCGGCTTTTATCTGTACCGAGGGGCGAGACCCGTTGGACTTGGCAACGAATTGAACCGCGAACTCAATCAGATGCTCAATGACGTAATCAATCTGATTGCTGGCGCGCTGCTGGCCGACGGCCTGGTGGCCCAAGAGGATGCGCATCGAATAGCCATGGCTCGTGCCACTTCGATCTTCGGCCTGGTACTGGTCGCCAAGACCGGACGCCTGCACAGCATGCAGCCCGGCTATGCTCCCGAGGAAATGCTCGACATCCTCTTCGCTGACCTGGATTGGTTCGAGCATTCAGCATCGACCAAGGAAGGCAAAAAATGCCCCAGCCAATGACAAGCGTCGTTTTGGCTATCAAAGCCATTCAGGATTTCGATGATGGCGAGCACGGCACCGCCACCTCTGGGCGGCTAACTTTGGCTTTTGCGATCAGAGCTATCGCGGGTCGCAATCCAGGAATTTTGCAGGAACGAGTCTTCAATGCCCGAGCGGCGCGTGCGGCGTGATCACATTGGCCGTAAACTGCATGCAGGCCACGGCAACGCTCTACTCTGATCCGGGTGCAATATGAACACGCTTTGTGATGCTCTCCGCTCGACACTCATCCTGATCGATCTGCAGGCGCGGCTCATGCCAGCGGTGGATGGCGGTGACAACGTGGTGCAGCGTGCCATGATTCTCGCTCAGGCGGCGCGGCAACTTGGTGTCCCGGTGATTGGCACTGAACAAAACCCGGAAAAACTGGGCCATAACATCCCGGCAATTCGCAGTCTTTGCGACGTGACGATCGCAAAGAGTCATTTCGACGCCTGCGCCAGGCCTCAGTTGAGTGCCCTCCTTGACCCGCGCCGTGATGAATTGATTGTTGCCGGTTGCGAGGCTCACGTCTGCGTACTGCAGACCGCGCTTGGCCTGATGAGGACCGGTTACCAGGTTCGACTCGTCACCGATGCAATCGGCTCGCGTCATGCGCACGACCGCGTCACCGCGATTGACCGGGCGCGCACAGCCGGCGCCGGACTCGTGACCAGCGAAATGGTCTTGTTCGAGTGGCTGCGGCATAGCAATCATCCTGAATTCAGAGACATCATCGGCCTGATCAAGTAAGGCAACCCGCCCTTCTAGACGCCTCTGAAGCGTCATGGTAGTGTGCTTACGCGTCCTGCGGCAGCCGTCCAAGCGCCACGCCGCCGCCAAAATACAGGGAGAAGAACATGTGCGATGCCCGCGTGATCAACAAAGTCAAGGAGCGGATGCTGTCGCGCCGCGATTTCTTCCGCATGGGTGCGGCTGGCACAGCCGGCGTTGCCGCAGCCAGCGTTTTTGGCTCCGCGCCAGCGGCGATGGCGCAGGGCCATCAAGCCGTCGCCGATCTCACCCACGAATTGCACGAGGAATTTCCGAGTTTTTT
>DATGUT010000092.1:0-2622 GCA_035301185.1 Salinisphaeraceae bacterium | reverse complement strand
TGGGCCAGCAATTCCGCATGCGCATACAACGCCGCTGCCGTGCCGGTATCGCGGTAATAGGGAAACAGCCAGTCATGGCCGCGGCGCATGGCATGGGCCATGCCGACCTGGGCCGCCTCATGGCCGCGCGCCGAAGCAACGAAGGTTATGCGGCCAGTGCGCAGCAGTTTTTCCAGGCGCTCGTCGAGCAGGCGGGCCGTGACCAGATCGGCATACATGCGCCGCAGGGTCTGGTCATCGAGCCCCGGCGCAAATGGCGCGCTCCAGCGGCCGCTGTCGTCGAGCAGGGCGATCGGCTCGTCGGTGAAGGGTTGTACTCTTGCCGGTGCGGATTGGGGGTTGGGCTGAGCCATGTCGGACCTCCTCCAGCTATGGCGTAACTATGAAGCTGGTTTTGTTGATGGCTGCCGCTAAAACGTGCTGCGAGACGTGTGCCGCGACACTGTGCAACAACACTTGGCTTGCGGTCATGCGTGGCATGCAAGCGAGCGCATTCATGGCAAACGTCTCCAGCGCCATTAGCAATTTGTTATCTCTACCGTAGCCGTTTTTTCAGAGTATTTTCACCTGTTTTACTGTGCATTAATAATAAAATACACTAGCTATAGCGAATCGAGGTGCAATACATGGCAAGAAAACAGCGTCGCGGCCTGGATCGCACGGATCGCCGCATCCTCCAGATCCTGCAGCAGCAGGGCCGCATCTCCAATGTCGATCTGGCGCGGGCCATCAACCTCAGCACCACACCTTGTGCCGAGCGCGTGCACCGGCTGGAGCGCCTGGGTGTGATTACCGGCTACCAGGCACTGATCGAGCCGGAAAAAGTGGGCCTGCCCATCAGCATTTTCGTCGAGGTCAAGCTGGATCACACCACGGCGGAGGCCTTCGAGCGCTTCCACGACACCGTGGTCGATCTCAACGACGTGGCCGAGTGCTACATGATTGCCGGCGACTTCGATTATCTGCTCAAGCTCATGGTGTCCGACATGGCGGTTTATCGCCGCTTCATGACCGAATCCCTGCCGCGGCTGCCCGATGTGCAGCAGACGCGCAGCTATGTCGTGGTCGACAAGCTCAAGCAGCAGGCCACGCTGCCGATCGCTTGATAAGCTTGCCGAGCCAGCCTTGTTATATGATTTAACGCCGCCATGCCATTACCCATGGACACACTGCCTTGGTTGCTGGTCGCCGCGATCGTCGCGCTGGTGTGGTGGGATGCGCTGGGGGCGAAGAAAACAGCCCGCCGCGCCGCGCGCCGGGCCTGTGCCGAGGCCGAAGTGCGCTTCATCGACGAACTGGCGCTGCGGCGGCTGACGCTGCGCCGCGTTCGCCTGCGCAATGGACAGCGGCCGTGGCGCATCCGCCGCCTGTACCAGTTCGAGTTCTACTGGCATGGCACCAGCCGCCACAGCGGTCAGGTAATCATGCACGGCCAGCAGGTGGTCTCGGTGCAGCTCGACCCCTACCCCTTGCAGGATTGACGGCGGGGCGCAGCGGCTGTTCTCGAACATCGTGCTGACCTGGCCAAGTCCGTCGATGGCAGCGCGCAACCCATCGCTTGCCTTACTTGCGCCCGGCCAGCCGCCGATGCACAGGCGCCGCGTAATCCGTTTGTGCCAGCAAGCCGCGCCCGCGGCGGCTGCTGGCCAGCGATGCTTCCAGCAGGCGCAGGCGTCGGGTGGCTCGATCCGTTTGCGGACTGTGCGCAGTGGTTGCCGCAAGCAGGTCGCGCAGGTCGTGAATCTCGCGCGCCCGGGCAATCTCAGGCGGCACGAAACCGGCATTCTTCAACAGCCGGTAGCCGGCGCGCAACTCGGCCGGCACCTGCAGCGCCTCGTCCGGCGGCAGCGGTGCGCCCGCACCTGGCAGGTCATCAAAAGCGCCCTGTTCCGCCGCCGCCTGGATGTTGGCCTCGGCGAGTCGATCAAGAAAATTCATGCTGTGGCTGCCGACAAGTCTGCAACAAAGCCTATGCCTTGCTGGTGTGAATATAACGTTTTCCGGCCCTGCGTGCATCCCGGCACGCAATACAGGCACGGCCGGCACTGGCATACTCATGGGCGCCATTCCCATGCCCGCTTTTCCATGACTTCCACACGCCCTGATTCCGCTGCCGTCGTTCGCGCCGCCGCCTGCATCAAGAACCGCGTGCATCGCACGCCGGTCCTGACCTCCACGCACATCGACCGGCTCGCCGATGCCAGGCTGTACTTCAAGTGCGAGAACCTGCAGCGCGTCGGCGCCTTCAAGATTCGCGGCGCCACCTTCGCACTGGCCAATCTCACTGCCGAACAGGCCCGCTCCGGGGTGGCCACGCATTCCTCGGGCAATCATGGTGCCGCGCTGGCGCTGGCGGCGCGCGAGCGTGGCATGCCGGCTTATGTGGTCATGCCGGAGACGGCGCCGGCGGTCAAGTTCGCCGCGGTGGCTGGCTATGGCGCGGAAATCATCCGCTGCGGGCCGAGTCTGGCCAGCCGCGAGGCGGCGCTCGCGGCGGTCCTTGCCAAGACCGGCGCCACTTTCATTGCCCCGTACAATCATGCCGACATCATCGCCGGACAAGGCACGGCGGCACTCGAGCTGTGTGCGGATGTGGCCGATCTCGACTGCCTGCTGGCACCG
>DATGUT010000091.1:0-3753 GCA_035301185.1 Salinisphaeraceae bacterium | reverse complement strand
TATCAACGCGTCTTTGACCACATGCAGGAGCGGCTCGCCCATTTTCTTTGGAAAACCCCACAATTCGCGGCCACCGGCGATGGGTGCCAAATCATTGACGTACATGGCATATTGATAACCGCCATGCTGATCACCCAAATGTACTGGTATGACCTGGCCGGCCTCGCAGTAATTGCCGAAACCGGTTGAGTCGGGCATGCGCATGAACTCGAACTTGACCAGCCCGTCACCATCCGGCTGCAAAGGTTCCGGCACCAGCTTATGCACCATTTCGGGATCGCTGCGATAAGTGATGGTGAGATATTCGCGGTCGTGGAAGCGATAAGGCCCGGGTGGATAGGCGGGGTTGGTCAACGGTACGGCAAAGGCGCGCTGCCTGACTTCATCTTCGTTCATCGGTTGTTTCCATTGTAGGGTTCATGAAGCAAGCCCCGGCGTCACCCGCACCGCCAGATTGGCCATGCTCCAGAGCGTTTCGGTGACTCTGCTGATCATGGCCATGGCCGAGGAGAAGTCAGATGCAGACCTTCTCGCTGGCGCCTGCCGCTGTGCAGGAAAAATTGGAAATGCACGATCATTTACACCAATGCCATAAAACCGTTATTTCAGCACTACGCGACTCATGCGGAAAATGAGGGCGCCGACCTCTTTGGAGTTCGTCGGCGCCGCCTCATGGTACCCGGCTTTTGGGAATGCAATAACTGGTACTTTCACTAGGAAAACTGGTGGTTGTTCCTGTGTCATAACCAGTGCCCGTTGCTTTACGCTGTTGGCCACAACAGCAAGCGCGCATGCGCATGTATCTGCTCTGCAGTTCAGGCTCATTTACTGGACGCTGGAGTCGCACGCGCCGCCGCAATGTTGCGCCGTGTCATCTCCGCGCTCTTGTTAGCAGGTGCGGGAGCCGTGTTCGGCAGTTACTCAATACAGTTGCGATTTGAGAGGCTGTTCATGACCAGAAATCATGGCAATTCGATCAAGGACGACGAGCAATACGAGGCATTGCGGGACGAAGAGGGCATGAGCAAGGAAAAGGCGGCCCGCATTGCCAACACTTCGCGCCAGCAGGCGGGCGAAAAGGGCGGCAGGCATTCTCCGTATGAACAGTGGACTCGTGATGAGCTGTATACAAAAGCACAACAGGTCGGCATCAAAGGCCGTTCCAACATGAACAAGGCTGGGTTGACAGAGGCGTTGCGCAGCCACTGAAGATGGCCCTGAGCAGGCCTGCTCGCACAACTTGGCGCTTCTGTGTGATGAACTTTATGTATCTAAAAATATTGTTTCATTCGAGGTAAATAATGACAGACGAGGTATCAGGCGTGGAAAGCGAAGATTTGTTTCCCACGCGCTCTCTGGCTGGCGAGGCCCAGCCATTTGCACGCTACGATCATGTGGTGCACTCGCGCAATCAGCAACGCTGGGAAGGCCCGCTGGGCGAAGAGGTGCTGTCGCGCTATGAGCGCGACGGCTTCCTCTGGTTCGAAGGCTTTTTTTCGCAGGAGCGCATTCAGCCGTTTTTTGACGAGCTCAAGGACATGGCTGCCGACGACGAGCTCATGAATTCGGAAACCGTAATCACCGATCCCGACAGTGGCGAGCTGCGCTCGGTTTTCGCCATGCACGAGGTATCGGAATATTTCGCCGAGATGACGCGTGATCCGCGCATTCTCGGCATGGTGCGCCAGTTGCTCGGCGGTGACGTGTACATCCACCAGTCGCGCATCAACGACAAGTTCGGCTTCAAGGGCAGTGGCTTCGATTGGCACTCGGATTTCGAAACCTGGCATGCGGAAGACGGCATGCCGCGCATGCGGGCACTGTCGGCTTCGCTGATGCTCACCGACAACAACGAATTCAATGGCCCGCTCATGTTGATCCCCGGCTCGCATCAGTATTTCATCCCTTGTCCGGGTGATACGCCGGAGGGCAACTGGAAGGATTCGCTCAAGGCGCAGCGCCTCGGTGTTCCGGCCCAGAAATGGCTGCAAAAGCTGGCCACTGGAGGCGGCATCCAGGCGCCCAAAGGGCGGCCAGGTTCGTTGCTGTTGTTTGAGTGCAATACGCTGCACGCATCCAACAAGAACATGTCGCCGTGGCCGCGCTCGAATCTGTTTTTCGTCTACAACAGCGTGGACAACACGCCAGTGGCGCCGTTTTGCGGCAACGAGCCGCGCCCGGAATTCCTGGCCACGCGCGAATCGTTCCAATCGCTGACCATGCTCGATGACAGGCACATGCCTTGGACATCGAGGTTTTAGCCGACTGCGCTGCCGCGTTTTGGTTTACTGTGTTGCGTAATGCAAGTGCAGGCCGGGCACAATGGATTACTTGATTATGCATGAAACTCAGTCGCCCACTCTGAACACTGTCATTTCGACTGGAGGGAGCCTGCGGCCGAAATGGAGAAATCTCTTTTCATCAGTTGCTTATATCGAGATTTCTCCACTTCGTGCTTCGCACTATGGTCGAAATGACAGGCCTGTTTTCGCGTAGCTGAGATAGCTGCATAATTCAGGATGGATTATGTGCAACGACATGAGATTCTGACAACAAAAGGAGAAGCAAAATGGCTGATGCAAGCACCTCATTTCACGAGCCGGTCGAATTGCTGAGCTCGAAAACCATGGAATCTCGGCGCGGCATTGCCACGCTGCTGGAGGAGTTCGAGGCGATCGACTGGTACGACCAGCGCATTGATGCGGCTGAAGATCCACGGTTGCGCGCGATCCTCGCGCACAATCGCGACGAGGAAAAGGAACACGCCATGATGACGTTGGAGTGGCTGCGCCGGCGCGATCCGGTATTGGATGCAGAAATGCGCACTTATTTGTTTACCGAAGGCGATATCCTCGCCGCCGAAGAAGCCGCCACCGGCAATGGCAATGACACACAGGGAAGCACACCGCCCGCCGACAGCTCGCTTGGCATCGGCAGCCTGCGGGAGGACATTTAAGCCATGAATCACCTACATCGCGAACTCGCCCCGATCACCGCCGAAGGCTGGGCCGAAATCGAAGACGAAGCCAGTCAGAACCTGCGCCGGCTGCTGGCCGGGCGCAAGCTGTTCGACTTCGAAGGCCCGCATGGCTGGGAGCAGGCGGCCATAAATCTTGGCTATGTCGAGGCGTTGCGGCAAACCCCCGTCGACGGCAGTTCGGTGCAGCGCCGCCTCGTGCAACCGCTGATTGAAGCCCGCATTCCGTTTGCCGTCGAGCGCAGCGAACTCGAAGCCGCTGCCCGCGGCGCGCCGGACACCGATATGGATCCGGTGGCCGAGGCGGCCCGCAAGGCCGCCTTGCTGGAAGACGACGTCTTGTTCAATGGTTATGCGGCCGCCGGCATTACCGGCGTCATGCAGACCAGCGAACACGAGCCAATGACCATCGACGAGGACTACAGCCACTATCCAGCGCTGGTCGCCGCCGCCTGCGATCAGCTGCGCCAGGCTGGCGTCGAAGGGCCTTACGCGATCGGGCTCGGACCGCGCTGCTATACCGGGCTCAGCCGCACCACCGAACAGGGTTATCCGGTCATGGAGCATGTGCGGCGCATGGTCAGCGGGCCGATCGTGTGGGCCCCGGCCATCGACGGCGCCGTGGTCATGAGCCTGCGCGGCGGCGACTTCGTGCTGCACGTCGGCCAGGATTTCTCCATTGGCTATAGTCACCATGATGCCAGCCAAGTGCAGCTGTACATCCAGACCAGTTTCACGTCGCTGGTGTTCGGCCCCGAGGCGGCGGTGCCGTTGCG
>DATGUT010000090.1:0-2279 GCA_035301185.1 Salinisphaeraceae bacterium | reverse complement strand
CGTGATTCGCATCGATCAGGTGACGCAGCGCGGCAAGGCGCGGGTCACGCCGGCGGATGGCGACAGCAAGGTGCATCCGTTTCCAGTCTATACCCGCGGCGGCCCCCAAGGGCGCCGCTGAGCACTGTTTTGCCACGCGATTATTTCTTCCTGCGGAATCCCTAGCCATGCGCTTTGCCAGTCTGGGCAGCGGCAGCCGCGGCAATGCCCTGGTGCTCGAGCACGGGCAGACGCGACTGCTGCTTGATTGCGGCTTTTCTGCAACTGAGTGCGAACGCCGATTGCAGCGTCTGGGGCTGTCGGGCGCCGATATCGATGCCGTGGTCGTGACCCACGAGCATACCGATCACTGGCGCGGCGTGGCCCGCTTCTCCCGCCGCTGGCAGCTGCCGGTGTGGCTGACACCGGGCACGCAGGCCGCCACCCGGGCGGACGCCTGTGACATGATTGAGCTGTATTCGCCGCATGAGGCATTCGCCATCGGCGACTTCGAGCTCACCCCTTGCCCGGTGCCGCATGACGCGCGCGAGCCGGCGCAATTCATCATCGGCAATGGCGATTTGCGCCTCGGCGTGCTTACTGACTTGGGCTATGTCACGCCGCATGTACGGCACATGATCGACCGCTGTGACGCGCTGGTGCTGGAGGCCAATCACGATGTCGACATGCTCGCCAACGGGCCTTACCCGCCGCAGTTGAAGCGCCGCGTGAGTGGTCGCCTGGGTCATTTGAGCAATACCCAGGCGGCCGCCTTCCTGCGCACGCTGGATTACAGCCGGCTGCAACATCTGGTGGCTGCGCATGTCAGCGAAAAGAACAATCATCCCGATCTGGTGCGCAGCGCCCTGGCCGCCGCCGTCAACAGCGACGGCTCTTGGGTGCATGTCGCCAGCCAGCAGGAGGGTTTGTCATGGCGCAGCCTGAGCAGCAGATAATTCTGGCGGGCGCCGGCGCGCTGGCCGCTTGGCAATGCACGCGTCTGCAGACGCGGCTGGATCAACTCGGCCTGGCCGCCCGGTTGCGCCAGGTCCGTTATATTTATGTGGCGCAGTTTGCCGAGGTGGCAAGCGCGCAGCAGCGCCGGCAATTGGGCGCGCTGCTCAATGCCGATGCACAAGCCGCACCGACGGCCGGCCTGATCGTGGTGCCGCGCCTCGGCACGGCTTCGCCTTGGTCGAGCAAGGCCGAGGATCTGATTCGCAACTGTGGCATCAAGGGGCTGTTGCGCCTGGAACGCGGGGTGCTCTACCAGTTCGAACCCGCGCTTGATGCCGCGGCCTTGCGCGCCGCAGCGCTCCTGCACGATCCCATGACCGAGTCGCTGCTGGCCGCGCCGGCGCAACTCGGGCAGTTGTTTGCAGAGCGCGCGCCGCGCATGCTGCGCCATGTGCCGCTGGCTGCGCAGGGGGTGCAGGCACTGCATATGGCCAATGAGGACTGGGGCCTGGCGCTGGCCGCAGATGAAATCGACACTCTGGCCGCCGCCTATGGCGAACTCGGGCGCGATCCGAGTGATGTCGAGCTGATGATGTTCGGCCAGATCAACTCCGAGCACTGCCGGCACAAGATCTTCAATGCCGCGTTCAGCATCGATGGCGAGCCCCAGGAGCGCAGCCTGTTCGACCTGATTCGCGTCTCGCACGCGGCGACGCCGGATGGCGTGTTGTCCGCCTACAAGGACAACGCGGCGGTGGTGGCCGGCCCGCAGGCGCAGCGCCTGTTGGTGGGGGCGGATCGCGTTTACCGCAGCCATGCCGAGCCAGTGCACCTGCTTATGAAGGTGGAGACGCATAACCATCCGACCGCGATCGCGCCCGGCCCGGGAGCGGCAACCGGCACCGGCGGCGAGATTCGCGACGAGGCGGCGACCGGGCGCGGCGCGCGTTCCAAGGCCGGCCTGTGCGGCTATACCGTGTCTGATCTGCATCTGCCGGACGATCCGCAGCCCTGGGAGGACACGGCCAGCATGCATCCGCCGCAGCTGGCCACGCCGCTGCAGATCATGCTCGCGGGCTCGGCCGGCGCGGCCCGCTATGGCAACGAATTCGGCCGCCCGACGTTGGCGGGCTATTTCCGCAGCTATCAGTATCGCGATCCGGCCGGCAACCTGCGCGGCTATCACAAGCCGATCATGCTCGCCGGCGGCATGGGCAACGTGCGTGCCGAGCACGTGCACAAGCAGGCCGTGCCGGTGGCCGCGCAGCTGGTCGTGCTCGGCGGCCCGGCCATGCTCATTGGCCTCGGCGGCGGCGCGGCTTCGTCGCTGGCCAGCGGCAGCG
>DATGUT010000089.1:0-3537 GCA_035301185.1 Salinisphaeraceae bacterium | reverse complement strand
CTTGGCCTTTCGTACCCGTGCCGCCGGCACCACCAATTGGCTCCGGCTCGCGCTGCCAGCTCGCCAGCACCAAGCCGTGCACAATCGCCGCGACCAGCAATACGACCAGCCACTGCCACAAATCCGCTTTCTTCATCGGCTCTGATGCTGGGTCAACAGTCGCACTTCCACGATGCCGGCGCGGCGCAGGCGCTCCAGCAGCGGATTCAATTGCCGCGCTGGAAGATCGCTGTCGGCCTGAATCTGCAGCGCTTCACCCTCAGGCCAGGTCGCCAGAATATCATCCAGCTCGGCACTTGCTATCGGCTCACCGGCAAAGGCCAGGCGGCCATCGGCAGCTATCGCGAGTATCTGTTCTGCCGGCACCGAGCGCGTTTCGGTGCGCATGGTTTGCGGCAAGATGATGTCGAACGGCGCCTGGCGCGCAATCACGCCGGCGACGACGAAAAAAATCAACAGCAGAAACACCACATTGATCAGCGGCAGGATGCTGTCATCCAGGGAACGCTGGCGCTTTGGCGGTGGCACGATCATGGTGCAGGCGCGGTCTCATCATTGGCATTCTTGCCCAGAGCAACCGGTAAACCGGTTGCGGCCAGCGCATCGAGCGCGGACACGGTCGGGCCCAGGGTCGCAGCATGATCCGGCTGGATCACGACCGCGGCAATGGCCTCTTCAGCCTGCCGCCGTTGCAGCAACTGCGCCAGTTCATCGGCGCTGCGCGTCTCGCCATCATAACGCAAGGCACCGTCCGCGCCGACGTGCACGATCGCCGGCGGCGGCTGCTCATCCTCGGCAGCTGTGGTGCCGGTCGCAAGCGTGATTTCCCGCCAATCGGTAAAGCTCGTGGCGAGCATGAAAAACAGCAACAGAATGAAGACGACGTCGATCAGTGGCGTCAGGCTGATGCTGTGGCGACGCCGAACCGCAGTTTCAATTTGCATAGCGCGCTGCCCGGGCAGGCATGCCATTGCCGCCATGCGCGGCTGTGCGCTTGGCCGTACTGTCGCCAACCGTATCGACCGGTGCTGGCGCCGGTGCCATCTGATAATGAGTAAACACCTGCGTCAATGCGTCTTGCATGTCTTCGTGCAGGCGCTCGAGAATGCGCTCGAGCCAATTCAGCGCCAGCACCGTCGGCACCGCCACAATCAGGCCGACCGCGGTAGTCAGCAATGCCTCCCAGATGCCGCCGGAAAGCAGGGCTGGATCAACGGCGCTGCCGGCGTCCGCCAATTCGCTGAATACAGTAATCATACCGAGCACGGTGCCAAGCAGGCCCAACAGGGGCGCCAGCGAGCCAATGACTTCCAGCGCCCGGAAATAGCTGCGCAACG
Source organism: Salinisphaeraceae bacterium (assembly GCA_035301185.1). Lineage (GTDB taxonomy): Bacteria > Pseudomonadota > Gammaproteobacteria > Nevskiales > Salinisphaeraceae > DATGUT01. The sequence goes on along the minus strand of DATGUT010000089.1, from coordinate 2,200 downwards.
CACTCAGATGGCGTGCGCCGACGCGAGCCGCCTCTTCCCGCACGAGGGCATCATCCATGCCGGCGTTGATGCCGCGCATGGCAACCACCATGGTCTGCGCGATGGGATTGCGCTCGCCGGCCAACGCCTGTTGCGCGGCATCCGCATGTTGTCCGCGCCACTGATCCAGCGCGAGCTCGATGAACCGGCGCCGGCGCACGCGCATGCCGGCAAATTGCCAGAGCTTGAGCAGCACGATCGCCAGCGCCAGGATCGACATGAGCAGCAGGACGACAACAATCGGGCCGCCAAGATCGATGAGGCGGAGTAGATTATCGACAATCGAGTTGGGCAGACCGGCGTCAGTAGACATAACAAGGCTCCGTTCAGGACGATTTGATGAGCAAGCACTCGATTATTGGCTGCGGCAGTATCGCACGAACCGGAGCCCCAATGCGAATAATTCTCATTGCAACCCAATATTGACATGTGTCCCAACAGCCACCAGCGCAACGCTGATCGTCAGCGCTTTTGGCTACAACACTTGTTCCAGCCGCGCAAACGCCTCCGCCAGGCGCTCTTGCGATTCAGCATACGCCAGCCGCAGATAGCGTTGCGGCTGGTGTTGCTGACCGAAATCCAGACCGGGTGTCAGCGCGACACCGGCCTCTTCGAGCAGTGTCTGGCAGAACGCGAAACTGTCTTCTGTCACCGCTGATACATCGATGTAAATATAGAAAGCACCCTGCGGATCACCGGCCACGGGCAGCCCGAGCCGCGCCAACTCCGCCAGGCAGAAACGGCGTCGCTGTTCGAACGCATCGCGGCGGCGCAGCAATTCCTGCTGCACCGGCTCGGTAAACAGGGCCAGCGCCGCGTACTGCGCCGGGGTCGATGGTGCCAGGATGAAATTCTGCGCCAGTTTCCTGAATACCGGCAGCAATGGTTCGGGCGCCACCAGCCAACCCAAACGCCAACCGGTCATGCCAAAGTATTTGCTGAAGCTGTTGATGACGAGCGTATCCGGCGCAACGCTCAACACCGTCTGCCGCGCCTGTTCCGCGCACAAACCCTGGTAGATTTCATCCATCACCAGCCAGCCGCCCTTGTCTTCGGTCACGACGGCCAAGTCGGCAAGTTCGGCGCGGCTGAACACCTGGCCGGTGGGATTGTCCGGTGATGCCAGCAATACGGCCACGGTATTGTCCTGCCAGGCGGCGGCCAGGGCGGCAGGTGTCACCCGAAACCCTGCTGCCGCGTCCATGACCACCGCCTGCGGCTCGCCATTGAGCAACTCCACGAAGTGCCGGTTGCAGGGATAGCCGGGATCGCTCAGCAACACCCCTTGGCCGACATCCACCAGCGCCGACAGCGCCAGCTGAATGGCACCGGTTGCGCCTGGTGTCAGGATGATGCGTTCGGGATCAATGTCGATCCCGTAGCGCTCGGCGTAATCGGCGGCCACGGCGGCCCGCAGCGGCGCAATGCCTTCGGCTGGTGTGTAGCGCGTGCGACCGTCGAGCAGCGCTTGGCGCCCCGCCTCGATCACCGCCTCGGGCGTGGGGAAATCCGGCTCCCCCACTTCCAGATGGATGATATCGCGCCCGGCTGCCTCCAGCGCCTGGGCGCGCGCCAGCAGGGACATGACATGAAACGGCGCGATCCGCGCGCAGCGCTGCGCCAGGGGTTTGTGTTCGACTGTCAAAACATTTCTCCAGCTAAGCGATGTCGGCCGGTGCCGCAAATGAGCAGATACTCCATTTTACCCACATGAACAGGGCATGCCTGCAGCCAACAAGGTTGCCGGATTGTCCTGCCATGCCAATAACGCCAAGAATACCGACAAGCAGATGCGCTGTTTGAAAGCCATGCTTTTCTAGTCTATTTTAAACTCGCAGCCACAGCAGCATGACTCTTGTCAACGCAACGCGTGCCTGCAACCTGTACTGTTCAGCGACATCAACGTCAAGGAGAAGGACAAATGAACAACTTGATTGATCGATACAAGCTTTGCATACCCAGGCGCCTGCTCGCCATGCTGCTGCTCGGCACTGCCTTGGCCTTTGCCGGCGCAACAACCGTCTCGGCGCAGGACACAGACGGGCTCTCTCTGATTACGAATACTCCCGAGGAAGGATTTGCACTGGCTGTCAAACTCTCCCAGAAAGGTGTTGCAACAGTGCAGCCTGATGCCGAGGTGCGCAAGGGCCTGCGCAACAGC